>JANLRI010000077.1:0-8526 GCA_031361565.1 Betaproteobacteria bacterium
GACCGCGACCGCGCCAACACCCTGGGCGTTTCGATTGAGACCATTCGCAACTCACTCTACAGCGCCTTCGGTGAGCGTCAGGTGTCCACGATTTATCTAGCCTCGGACAGCTATCAAGTCATTTTGGAAGTGGCGCCGGACTCCAAAAAAGACGAAAGCGCACTTGCTAACATTTTTGTGAGATCCAGCACGGGCAATTTGGTTCCCCTATCGGCCTTCTCCACGGTAGAACGAACGGTAGGACCAACCTCCATCAATCACGTGGGGCAGCTCCAGGCGGTGACGATCTCGTTTAATCTTGGCCCTGGTGCTGCCTTGGGCGACGCGACTACTAAGATCGAAAAAGAGCGTGATGCGATTGGCATGCCCACATCGATCATTACAAAGTACGGCGGTGATGCAGCGGTGTTCAAAAACTCTCAGGGCAGTCAAGCGATTCTGATTGTTGGCGCATTGCTCGTGATCTATGTCTTACTCGGCGTGCTTTATGAAAGCTACATTCACCCGATCACGATTCTTGCGGGCCTGCCCTCGGCAGCAGTGGGCGCACTGGGTACTTTGATGCTGTTCGGACAAGATCTCACCATCATTGCCACCATCGGCATCTTGCTGTTGATTGGTATCGTCAAAAAGAACGCGATTATGATGATCGACTTTGCGCTCGACGCACAACGCAATCACGGCAGGACCCCTTTCGAGGCGATTAGAGAGGCGTGCATCCTTCGCTTTAGACCGATCATGATGACCACCCTGGCGGCCATGATGGGTGCCTTGCCGATTGCTCTGGGCATTGGCGCGGGAGCTGAGCTACGCCAGCCTCTCGGCCTAGCGGTGGTGGGTGGATTGGTGTTCTCTCAGGCGGTCACGTTATTTATTACCCCGGTGCTCTATCTTGCTTTGGATCGCTTTAGTGGCAAAGGGCCCGTCAAAACTCCAGAAAGTCCGGCCTCAGAGGTTGTGCCGATAAGACAATAGTCTTTCGTTACGTTGCCCAAAGCGTGAGTAGCGCTGCATTGCCAAAAACGGAGCGGTACAACTCAAAACGCTAAGTCAAGTCCTATCATGCCTCTCACTTCGAGATCAGATAGGATGCTATGAACTTTAAACTTAAGACTGCACTACTGAGCCTAGCAATGCTAAGCGCTCCCGCCCTGAGCCAAACCGAAGCGGATCGGCGCTTTAAGTTATTGCAACTCGATGAAATGAGCGCCCCGCAAAAGGCTTTATCTGACTCGATCCTTAACGGACCTCGTCGCGCTGTAGCGGACCCAAACCTGCCTGCACCAAAATCCGTAGGCAGCCCCTTCAACGTTTGGCTACGCAGCCCAGAGCTGGGTGATCGCCTGCAAAAAATTGGCGAGCACATTCGCTTTAAAAGCACCCTCGGCGCCAGGTTGAACGAGTTTGCAATCCTGATCACGGCGCGTTATTGGGGCGCACAATACGAATGGTTTGCGCATCACCGCCTTGCCATGCAGGCAGGCCTCAACCCTTCGATTGCTCAAGACTTGGCCGAGGGGCGCGTTCCTGCCGGTATGAAGGAAGACGAAGCGATCGTGTACCGCTTCACGCGTGAACTACACCTCAAGCATTTTGTCAGCGACGAAACCTTTAAGCTCACACGAGATAAATTAGGCGAGCAAGGCGTGGTCGATTTGATTGGGGTCAACGGCTACTACGTACTGGTCTCGATGACGCTCAATGTTGATCGTACCCCGATTCCGGGTGGTGGCCCGGCATTGCTTAAGCCTCTTGCGAAGGCCCTGCCCGACATTGAATAACTGCGCGGGGTGCCAGGCGGCGGCATAAATCCGGTCGGGTCCGGGCTGGCGTATCATCCTAAAACTAACCCCACTAAGGAGAACACCATGGGACTAATGGACATGCTTATGCAAGCTGCGAGCAGCTCAATGACTAACCACGACGACCATTTGCAGCAAGTCGCCCAAGAAGCCCCTAAGGATCTCCTGGGCCACGGAATATCCGAGGCGTTTCGCTCCGATCAAACCCCTCCCTTCCCTCAAATGGCGGCGCAACTTTTTGGTCAATCCAATGGCGGGCAACAAGCTGGCATGCTGAATTCAATACTGGGCGCCCTTGGCCCCATGGCCCTCGCGAGCTTGGCGGGCGGAGCCTTGGGCAAATTGATGGCCCCTGGTCAAACCCAAATTACTCCAGAGCAAGCCTCTCGTCTCACCACTCAACAAGTGCAAGAGATTGCAACTCAGGCCCACGAGCAACAACCTGGTGTGATCGACAAATTGGGCAGTTTTTACGCAGAGCACCCGACCCTGATTAAAACTTTAGGTGGTTTGGCCGCAGCCATCGCGATGTCCAAAATGAAGGACAAATTGACCGAAAGGTAAGCCCTTTGAGCTGGGGCTGCGATAATGGCAGGATGGCCATTACCACCCACCCCATGTTTAAAAGCACCCACGAGTGTCTATCGACGCTCGTGGGCTTTAATACCGTCAGCAGCCAGAGCAACCGTGAGCTGATCGATTGGGCCGCCAATCGCCTCGAAGCCCTTGGGGCAAGCGTCTTGGTTCAGCACGGCGAGAACGCGCCTAACGCCGGGCCAAGCGAGGCGGGCAAGGCGAACTTGTTTGCGACCATTGGCCCCCCAGATCGTGCAGGGTTAATCCTGTCGGGGCATTCGGACGTGGTGCCGGTGGCGGGTCAAGACTGGCATAGCGACCCTTTTACGCTGACCGCTAAAAACGATACTTGGGTGGCGCGTGGTTCAGCCGACATGAAGGGCTTTATTGCCTGTGCGATTGAATCCGCGACAATGTTCGCCAGTAGCCCGCTCAAGCAACCCATCCATATCGCGCTGTCGTATAACGAAGAAAGCAATATGCGGGGCATGCGTCAATTGGCGGCACATTTGTCGCAGGCCGCACTCAAGCCTATGGGCTGTGTGATTGGTGAGCCTACCTCGATGCGCATGGTCGTCGCCAACAAAGGTGCGGCGATTTTTCGCTGCAGAGTGCAAGGTTTTTCGGTGCACTCCTCGCTACGCGACCAGGGCGTCTCGGCCGTGGAGTTAGCGGCTGAGGTGATCGTCTTTATCAACAAGCTGCAACAAAAGCTCAACCTTGCCGAGCGGCACGACGGCTTTGAGTTTCCGCACACCAGTGTTCATGTGGGCATGATTCAAGGCGGCACCGCGCACAACATTACCGCCAAAGACTGCGAGTTCACCTTCGAAGTTCGAGCCCTGCCGGGTGTTTACGCGCAAGACATTGTTGCGCAGATACGAACCTATTGCAGCACACAACTCGAACCCATCGCGAAAGCCGTGTCATCTGAGTGCCGCATCGTCATTGATGAAATTCTGGATGCTCCAGGCCTGGACGAGCGCGGCAATCTGAATTTGGCGCAAGCCCTTTTGCCAATGTGTGGGCATCAAGGTTTTGGTCGGGTCAGTTTTGGCACCGAGGCCGGCATGCTGCAAGAAGTGGGCATCCCCACGGTGGTTTGCGGGCCCGGACAAATACGGGTGGCCCACCAGCCTGACGAATATGTCGAAATGGCACAGATCAACGAATGTTTATATTTTATGGATGCGCTTTCGGCACGGCTGAGCGCAAGTCGTTTGCTGTGATCGCTTTCATTCTTATCTGTGAGGTCCTGACCGTCCTGGCCTTTGCTTGGGTGCTGAGGCCACTTTGGCGCACCCATATGAACGGGGCTGCACGAGTCGCAGCCCCGCTAGAGCGTCCCGGCAATGTCGGCGAGAAGAGTGCCTCCGTTTCTACCAAAGCGAGCGTTACTGCAGACGAACAGGCGCGCCTAGCTGTCTACAAAGATCGCCGCCAAGAGATCTCATCCGAATTGGAACTCGGTCGGCTGAGCGCAGAAGAGGCCCAAAAACAGCAAGAAGACTTGGTCAACGAGGTCGCTCGTGAATTTGGTGAAACCGAAATTGTGCGACGCAGCCCGGTCAATCGCAAGAGCGCCTTAGCGCTAGGCGTTCTAGGTGCGACCTTGTCGGCCCTGATTTACATGACGGTGGGTATGCCACAGCTCATTGACAACCTGCCGACTCAGGCCGCCGATGTTGATACTCAAGATCCCGTCAAAATGATTTCTGAGCTAGAGGCTAAAGTGGTCAGCAACCCAAAAGACGCGACTTCCTGGGCCATTTTGGGAGCTGCTTATAAGTACACCGATCAGATCCCAAAATCCGTTGCAGCGTTTGAAAAACACTTCGCGCTGGAGCCTCCTCAAGGCAAACAAGCGGCCCGCACCCTGGCAGAATTTGCCGAGGCTCTCGCGCTGAGTAAGGCCAGTAATTTCGCCGGTCGCCCGACCGAACTCTTGAGCCAGGCCCTTAAGCTCGACCCCACTGAACCGAAATCCTTAGCCATGATGGGCGCAGCTCAATTTCGCGCGGGCAACCTTGCCGAAGCAAAACGATACTTGGGCCAACTATTGGCGCAAATGGCACCGGGTTCGCCGCAAGCCGAACAGCTCAAACCCCTGCTCGCGAGGATCGATGAACAAATGAACACACCCGGCACCGGCGCAGCGCCAGGTACTTCTTCAGCAGAGATGACCCCTGAGAAATCGCTAGTGCCCCCCCTCGTCACGAAGCCACAGCCTGCTATTGAGCGTCCCACTATTGAGCGCCCCAATATTGAACGCCCCACAACGGCCACGAATCCGAACCTTGCGAAAGCCGTATTGGCAGGCAAAATCAATCTCTCCGCCACCGCAAAATCCGCCCAAGCGCTTACCGATGTTAAGGCCATTTTTGTGAGCATCAAGTCGGCACCCGTTGTCAACGCTCAGACAGGACAGGTCGAATCGGGCAATGCACCTTCCATGCCCGTGGCCGCACTAAAGATTGATCGATACTTTTCAATCGATCACTGGCCCTTGAGTTTTGCTTTGAGCGACGATCAGTCGCTGCGCCCTCAGGCTCCGCTCTCAAAAGCCGGGAGCGTGATCTTGGAGGTTCATTTGAGCCGAACCGGCTTACCGGGAAAAAATTCAGGCGACTGGTTCGGCAGAATAGGCCCGATCAAGCCGGGTACGGGTGTGCTTGAAGTGAACGTGGATCAACAACACCCGTGAGTCCAACGCGCTCGCAGGCCTTCCTGACGCTCAATGCTGTAGCCTGTGGCGCAGGTCACCGCACGCTCTTCGAGGGCCTCAATCTCGAGCTCGCCCAAGGCCAGTGGGCGGCCTTACGTGGCCACAACGGGAGCGGTAAAAGCACTCTGTTGCGTTGTGTGGCCGGGCTTTCCAAAGCACTTTCGGGTCGCATTCAAAAACAAGGTCGCGTGCTTTACCAGAGTCATCTCGCGGGCTGGAAAGATAGTTTTACGCCTTATGAGAACTTAACTTGGGGCGCACAACTCGAGGGCGGAGCCTTGGCTCAGGCGATTGACCAAGCGCTGCACGCGGTCGGGATCGCCGAGCAGGCCGAGCTTAGTTTTGCGAGGCTTTCTGCCGGTCAAAAACGCCGGGTCTCCTTGGCGCGTTTAATATTGTCGCCTAGCCCCATCTGGCTCCTCGACGAACCCAGCACGGCATTAGATCAACAAGGGCAAGCACTCTTCGCAAGCATTCTCGAGAGCCATTTAGCAAGAGGCGGCCTAGCCCTGGTCGCCACGCATCTGGACATTCCCAAGATCGCCGCGCAATTCACCATCGACCTGGGCGACGCGTGAGTCAAGCGCTTGTCAGTCCATGCTTGCCAGTCCCTCCGTGCCGACTTCAGGTCGCGCTCCGAGTATGAGCGCGCTTCAGGCCATCGCCTGGGCGATGCGACGTGATTTCGCGCTGGCCGCGCGCTCGCTCGCGGATCTCGCCTTAGTGATCGTTTTTTTCTTACTCGTGACGAGCCTATTTCCACTCGCCATTAGTCCAGACAAAAAACTGTTATCCACCATCGCCCCCGGCATCGTGTGGGTCGCCGCCCTATTAGCCAACCTCCTGGCGCTGCCCAGACTGTTCGCCCTCGACCATAGCGACGGCAGCCTGGAGCAACTCGTACTCTCCAACGCTCCTCTTCCTGCCCTCATCACCGGCAAGGTGATCGCACATTGGGTGTTAACCGGGCTGCCCGTCATATTATTAGCGCCATTGGCCGGGCTGCAATTTGGCTTGCAAAGCTCAGCGATTCAGACGCTGGTGCTCTCGCTACTCCTGGGCACACCGATTTTGTCTTGGTTGGGGGCGATTGCAGCGGCACTCACCTTGGGCACACGCGCCGGGGCTTCCTTGCTTGCGCTCCTGGTTTTGCCTCTGACCGTCCCGGTGTTGATCTTTGGCGCAGGGGCGGTCGAATCACAAGCCGCCGGGCTTGGTTTTTCTGCGCATTTTTCGCTATTAGGGGCTGGATTGATCTTTAGCACCCTCCTGGGACCATGGTTCAGTGCTTTAGCCGTTAAAATCGCCCTGGAGTAACCATATCGCCATGTCTATTTTTCAGTTCGCATCCCCTGCCCGTTTTTACCCACTTGCCGGTAAAGCCGTGTCTGTCTTTGGCTGGCTGGCTGCAATCCTTTGCGTGATCGGGCTCTATATTGGCTTTGTGGTCGCCCCCACCGACTTTCAGCAAGGCGAGTCGTATCGCATTATTTTTATTCATGTGCCGAGCGCCTGGATGGCGATGGTGATTTACCTTGTGATGGCGGCATGGTCAGCGGCCGCACTCATTTGGAATACTCGCTTGTCCGCACAAATGGCGGAGGCGCTCGCACCGACCGGAGCGATGTTTGCCTTCGTTGCACTGTGGAGCGGAGCGTTTTGGGGGCGGCCGACTTGGGGCACTTACTGGGTGTGGGATGCGCGACTTACCTCCACCCTCATTCTGCTATTTCTCTACCTCGGTTTCATGGCCCTCAAAGCCTCGATTGACGACCCCCGCAAGGCCGACCGAGCCGCCTCGCTCCTGGCCATCGTCGGCGCCATCAACGTCCCGATTATTTACTACTCGGTGCGTTGGTGGAACACCTTGCATCAGGGCTCGAGCGTCACGCCCGGCACCTCAAAAATGGCCAGCGCCATGCTCAGCGGCATGCTGATCATGACTCTCGCCGCCTGGGCTTACGCCATCGCCGTGAGCCTACACCGGGTACGCAGTTTAATGATCGAGCGCGAAGCGGGTAGTGACTGGGTGAAGCAGATCCTTGCGTCCAACCCGCAACCGAAGAACACCGTATGACAAGCTCCGCCCTTTTCGATTTGAGTGGTCACGGCTATTTTATTTGGGCCAGCTACGGCATGCTGGCCTTGGCAATACTCTTCGAACTCACCTTCCTACGCCGACGTCGGCAGCGAGCGCTTGGACAAGCCAGTCTCATCGCAAATGAAGCACCGGCACGCCAAGCCGTGGTGAAAACTACGGCATGAAATCAAACCGATGAAATCAAACCGATGAAATCAAAGCCATGAAACCCCGTCATCAAAGAATGATCTGGATTGCCGCCGGCGTGGCAGCACTTGCCGTAGCGGTCACCTTGGTCCTCAACGCATTCCAAAGCAACTTGGTGTTCTTCTTTACGCCCTCGCAAATCGTCAGTGGCGAAGCTCCCAAGGGTAAAGCCTTTCGATTGGGTGGCATGGTTGAAGAAGGCAGCCTGAAGCGCGAAGCCAATTCAACATCGATGACGTTTCGGGTGACCGATACTGCCAAGACCATCACGGTGTCCTATACCGGTATTTTGCCGGACCTTTTCAAGGAGGGCCGCGGTATTGTTGCGCAAGGCTTGGTCACCGAAGATGGCCGCTTCAAAGCCAGTGAGGTACTGGCCAAGCACGACGAGAACTACATGCCCCCAGAAGCTGCCGAAGCTTTGAAAAAAGCAGGCAAACCGGTGGGCACACCCGGTCAGTTTCAACAGGCTCCAAAGAAGTAACCCAAAATAAGTAATACACAACATAAGTAACGCACAACGTAAGTAACGCACAACGTAAGTAACGCACAACATAAGTAACGCACAACATAAGTAACGCACAACATAAGTAACGCACAACATAAGTAACGCACAATGTGGATTGAACTCGGACATTTCTCTCTCGCCCTCGCGCTCGCCGTCGCCTTATTGTTAGGTGTGGTGCCGATGGCCGGAAGCTATCAAAATAACAATCGCTGGATGGCGGTGGGCATGCCCGCAGCGCTCGCGCTCTTTGTTCTCACCACCTTCGCGTTCGGATGCTTGATGGGGGGCTTTATCGGGCATGATTTTTCGGTCGTGCTGATTGCTCAGCATTCCAACTCTCACCTGCCCCTGCCCTACCGCATTGCCGCCACTTGGGGCTCACATGAAGGCTCAATCCTCCTGTGGAGCGTCATCCTCAGCGCCTGGACCTTGGCGGTGGCGTGTTTCTCAAAAAGCCTCAGCCCGATTCTCAAAGCGAGAATTTTATCAGTGCTCGGCCTGATCGCGGCGGGCTTCCTTCTGTTTACCTTGCTCACCTCCAACCCCTTTGAGCGCTTGGTCCCACCCGCAGCCGACGGGCGCGACCTCAACCCTCTTTTGCAAGACCCAGGCATGGTGTTTCACCCAC
>JANLRI010000365.1:0-10474 GCA_031361565.1 Betaproteobacteria bacterium
GCCCTTAAAGCGGGGGCCTGTGATTTGGTGATGCCTGATGCTCAGCGTATCGGTGGCGTCACAGGCTGGCAAAGAGCCGCCGCGCTGGCCCATGCCCAAGGGATTGAAATGTCGACCCACTTGTTTTCCGAGGTCAGTGCGCATTTGATGACAGTCACGCCGACCGCACATTGGCTCGAATATGTGGACTGGGCCAACCCTATTCTTCAGCAGCCTCTGAAAATTAAAGACGGTCATGTCCTAACCTCCGAGCGGCCCGGGTCTGGCGTCGAGTGGGATGAGAGCGCCGTCAAAAAGTATTTAATCGCTTAATTAAAGTAGTCTTCTCCAAAGGTTGATCAATGAAAATTGGAATTGTGGGCACCGGTAAAATGGGCAGCGCAATGGCCAGGCGATTGCTAGGCTTGGGTCATCAGGTTTACGTTTGGAACCGCACAGCTGCGCGCGCACAGCCGCTCCTTGATCTGGGTGCCATACCTTCTTTCACGCTATGCGACACAGTGGCAAGCAGCGATTTGGTCATCACCATGGTTACTGATGAGAAGGCGCTGGAAGAGGTCTATTTCGGCACAAAAGGCCTTTTGTCGCAAGCGGTATCGGGCAAGCTTTTTGTGGATATGAGTACCGTCAGTCCGGCCATGGCCAAGGCGGTTGGGGCACGCGTGCTTGACGCACAGGCGAGTTATTTGGAGTGTCCTGTCGGGGGCAGCGTTGGTCCCGCCTCGGAAGGAAAACTGCTCGGCTTTGTGGGAGGCCCCAGTAGTGACTTGGAGCGTGCACGACCCATTCTCGAGCAGTTATGTCGTCGGGTAGAACATGTTGGTGTCCTGGGATCGGGAGCCACTATGAAGTTGGCGATCAACTTGCCCTTGATGGTGTATTGGCAGACGCTTGGCGAAGCCTTGTCATTGATTCAGCCCCTCGGCCTCGATCCCAAGCGGGTTATTGATATCTTTTCGGAAACCTCAGGTGGGCCTAACATGCTGAAAGCTCGCGGCGGCATGATCGCGCAAGCTTTGTCGGGTGCCGGAAGCACTCAGGTGACTGTGGATGTCGCCACCATGCGTAAAGACCTTCGCTCAATGCTTGCCCAAGCGACTACCAATAACGTGAACCTTCCACTTACAACTCAGACCCTCAAAAGCTTTGATCAAGCCGCCCTCAAAGGCTTGGACGCCGCTGATTGCACACAGCTCTTGGTCTGGTGGCTGAATGAGGGCGGAAAACCTGAATTGAGCGCCTGAACGCTCTTAATCCGGGCTTCCGGCACACTATTCGATGGCCGGTTTGAGCTCCGTGACGATGGGCCGAAACTGATTGAGTTGACCTTTCAACACCGCCTCTAATTCCGTCGGCGTTGAACCCACCGGCTCAGCCGCAAGATCCACGAGACGCTTGGTAAGTTCGGGATTGCGAAGCGCCAAAGCGACTTCTTTCTGTAGACGGTCAATGATGTCTCGTGGCGTTTTTGCAGGGGCGAACAAACCGTTCCATCCGTTGGCTTCAATATTTGGGAAACCTAATTCACGAACCGTGGGTACATCAGGCAGGGCGGGGATCCGAGTGCTTGAGACTGTGGCAAGAGCCTTTAATGTGCCTTTGCGTACTTCCGCAAGTGAAGAAGACACTTGATCTCCCCCCAACTGCACCCGGCCCGCTAGCAGTTCCAATTTGAGTGGTGCTGCACCTCGAAAAGGAATGTGAGCCATGTCAATTTTCGCGTCACGCTTAAGGGCCTCGCCAACCACATTCATGAATGAACCGGGCCCGGTCGATCCGTAGTTGTATTGCAAGGTCCGATTGTTGGAGAGCAAGGCGACAAACTCTCGTAAGTCTTTGGCAGGCACCGAAGGATGGGCAGTAAAGATTAAGGGCACATTGACCGCATTGGAAATTGCCGCAAAATCGGTGTCGATGTTATAAGGGGATCGGCCTGCCAGGGTCAGCGATAGCGAGGCCAGAGGAAAGGTAATGTTGTGCATCAAAAGCGTATAACCGTCCGGAGCGGACTTGGCGACCGCATCGGCTCCGATCGAACCACCCGCGCCGCCGCGATTTTCGACCGTAATAGGCTGCCCCATCGACTCGCTCATCCTCTGCGCGAGCAGACGTGCCACGACATCAGTGGTGCCACCCGGAGGGAAGGGGACCACAATCTTGATGGGCTTAGCGGGATAGTTTTGTGCCTGTGAGGGGTCGCTCGAAAGCGCCATTAGCGCAGTGATGCACGCGAGCAGCGCTAAGGTGTGGGTTAGACGGCGCTTGCTCAAACTAGGCATTGGTAAGCGGGGGTTCGGCCCCGCAGGTTTGGATTTTCGTCGCGAGTATGTCTGTGTTAGCTTCATTTTTCCCTCTGAGCCTTTGACGTATTGATTCAATGGTTGCTCAAGCAAATAGGGTGTCGAGTTTATTCCTGTACCGACGCTGGTGTGCCAAGTTTGATAAATTTTGAACCACTCGCGCGCGCCAATCTTTTTCTAAAAACGGACACCCGGCCACGGGTCTTTCCCATTGATGGCACTATTGCATCATTGCTGGTGCGAATTCAGGGCACCTGGGACCTACCATTATTCACTAATCTCATCGAGGAGAGACCGAGCCATGAGTACCAAAGTCGCTGCAAAACCCGTCGCTAAAAAGGCTAGCGCCAAACCCGCTGCCAAGAAGGCGGCCGCCAAACCGAAGGCTGTCGCGAAAACTGTCGCGAAAGCCAGGACTAAACCCGCCGGAAAATCGGCGGTCAAAGCAGCGAAGCCTAGTAAACCAGTCTCTGCGTTTGGTCTCAATCCGACCGATGAACTGCATGATCTGCGCATGTCGGAAAAAGTCCAACCCTTGTATGAGCACGTGAAGCGCTTCATCAAGGAAACGGTTGAGCCGATGAGCGTTAAATATTTTGCCTTGGATGAGAACCGCGTTGGCAAAGATCGCTGGAACTATGCGCCGGGGCAGTTGGACCTTCTGAATGCGGCTAAAGACAAGGCAAAAAAAGAAGGTCTTTGGAACTTCTTTTTGCCGGATGCAGATACTGGTGAAGGGTTGTCCAATTTGGATTACGCTTATATTGCGGCCGAGCTAGGCAAGAACCCTCTAGCCTCCGAGTCGATGAATTGCTCGGCTCCAGATACTGGCAATATGGAGGTCATCGAACGAGTGGGCACTGCTGCTCAGAAGGAAAAATGGCTCAAGCCACTTTTGAACGGTGAGATTCGCTCTGCTTACGCGATGACCGAAGTGCATCACGCTTCATCGGACGCGAAGAACGTTGCCACAACCGCAGTGCTTAAGGGTAACCAGTGGGTCATCAACGGTGAGAAGCACTATATCTCGGGAGCCGGTAGCCCGCGCTGCAAGATTCTGATCACCATGGTGCGTACAAGCCCGAATGCGGCACCTCATAAGCAACAATCGATGATCCTGGTTCCCAAGGACACGCCCGGCGTGAAGATTGTGGGCGCAATGCATGTGTTCGGTGAGGATCATGCTCCCCACGGTCATATGCACATCATCTTTGATAACGTCAAAGTGCCTAAAGAAAATATGTTGTTGGGCGAAGGACGTGGCTTCGAGATTTCCCAGCTTCGGCTCGGCCCTGGCCGTATTCACCATTGCATGCGCTCTATCGGTCAAGCTGAAAAAGCCCTTGACCTATTGGTCGAGCGCGGTATTTCTCGTGAGGCCTTTGGTAAGAAGCTGGTCTGGTTGGGTGGCAATATCGAGATCATCTCGCGTGCCCGTATCGAGATTGAATCAATGCGTATGATGGTCCTGAAAGCGGCTAAGGCCATGGACGTCCTGGGCAATCGCGAAGCGCGTATCTGGGTGCACATGGTCAAAGCCTTGGTGCCCGAGCGTGTTTGCGTCATTATCGATCAAGCGATCCAGATGCATGGCGCACTAGGTGTCTCGCAGAAGACGCCGCTGGCCAAGATGTACGCGATGCAGCGTACATTGCGCCTTGCCGACGGTCCGGATGAGGTACATCATTTAGTGGTCGGCCGCAATGAAGTACGCATGCATGAAGGCAATAATGAAGACTCCAGCATGCCCGTGGTGTTTCGCAGCTAAAGCCTTGAAACGGCCTGCTCCGCCTCATTGAGTGATCGATTAATCGATTCTTTGAGGCCCGGCAGGTCGACCCCAAGCGTGCTCTTCTTGCCTTCCAAGTAGCGCGCATACACGCCATGCACGATCGCCGCCGATTTCCAATGATTAAACCCGATGTAGTAGTCGAGCTTGGATAGGTCGCGACCCGTGCGCGCGGCGTAACGCTGAGTCAGATCTAAGCGCGTCGGGAAGCCTGGCACGGCGGTTGGTTTGATACCGCGCGGTGCGGGTGGGTCGCTAGGCTCAGCCCATTGGTTAAGAGCATAGGCCAGATCGGCGAGGGGATCTCCGAGGGTTGAGATTTCCCAGTCGACGACCGCAGCGATTGAGCCATCCGGGCCGACCAAGCAGTTATGCATGCCGTAATCGCCGTGCACGATACGTGCTGGGCCTTGCTCAGGAATATTATTCAGAAAATACTCCTGTAGCGCATGTGCTCGCGGGTCGTCGAGCTGGGCGCCTTGAATTGATGCGTTCCAAGAGCGATACCATGTTTTGAGCTGGCGGCCGATGTAGTCTTCTTTCTTGCCAAGATCGCCGAGGCCCACATCATCGGGATCCAATGAGTGCAATTCGGCGAGCACATCGATAAACGAATGAGCCATTCGCGGCCGAAATTCCAGAGGCACCCAACGGTCCGTGTCTTCAACTCGGTAGAGAGGATGACCGTCGATCAGGCCCATCAAATAAAAGTGGGCACCGGTAATTTCAGGATCTTCGCAAAAACCCAGTGCGCGAGGCACGGGAACTTTGGTCTTCCCTAAAGCACTGATCAGGGCCCATTCACGGCCCATGTCATGAGCCTTGGGTAAGAGCTCGCCCATTGGCGGGCGTCGAATCACGGCCTGCCGACCTTGAGAGTCTTCAACCCTGTAGGTCAGATTCGAATGCCCGCCTTCAAGACGAGTCCAGCATAGGGGTGGCTGCAATGCACCGACATGCTTTGAAATCCAGGCTTCGACGGCGATCTTGTCGTAACCAGGGGTCGCGTCAGCGGCAAGTGAGTCAATTTTGGGGGTGAGGGTGTCCATAGAGTGACTGTAGCGTGGATCAAGCTCGACGGCCATGGGCATGGTTCGAAATTCGAGTCCAGCCGAAGATTCTGAAAATCTCTTGCCTAGCCCGTTGACCCAAGTGTGCCATGCGATACTTCTGGAGAGGAGAACCATGAGTAAAGCATCTAAAACAAGCGCGGTGAGCGGTTTAAAATCCATCGAAGCCGTGACGAAAGCCCTGGCTTCGGTCGGCTACATCTCAAACCGGGCAATATCAACATCTGTTTACCTTGCTCACCATCTACGTAAGCCGGTGTTGATCGAAGGTCCCGCCGGTGTGGGCAAGACTGACTTGGCGGTCTCCTTGGGCAAGTCTTTAGAATTCCCTCTGATTCGTATGCAGTGCTATGAAGGTCTGGACGAAAGCAAGGCCTTGTACGAATGGAAGTATGGCAAGCAGCTTCTTTATACTCAAATTCTGAAAGAAAAAATTCACGAACTGATTGGCGAATCAGACTCCCTAGATGCTTCATTTAAGAAGCTGGCGTCTTTCCAAGATTTGTTTTTCTCACGTGAATTCCTTGAACCCCGGCCACTCTTGAAGTCCATGGAGCAAGCGGGTGGTTCGGTGCTTTTGATCGACGAGATTGATAAGTCAGACGAAGAGTTTGAGGCGCTCTTACTCGAAATTTTGTCGGATTATCAAATTACGATTCCGGAGATTGGAACCATTCAGGCCCAGGTGCCCCCCTTGGTCATTCTGACCTCAAATAACACCCGTGAACTAGGTGACGCGCTTAAACGTCGTTGTTTGCATTTGCATATTGGCTTCCCGGATGCTGAGCGCGAACGCGAGATTGTACGAGCTCGAGTACCCGATGTATCCGCAAAATTGCTGCGCCAATTGGTTGCCTTTATCCAGGTGGTGCGCGATGAGAATATTCGTAAGCTCCCGTCGATCAGTGAGACGATTGATTGGGCGCGCGCCTTGCTCTTGTTGCATGCTCCCGTGCTCGATGAAGACATGGTTCGCAATACCTTAAACGTAATTCTCAAGCGACAAAGTGATATTGCGGAGATCGCGGGCAAGGTTGAAGAGCTCACACAGGTCGCACTCGCAAGCAAATAATCCACTGGATTTCAATGGAGCGAACCCTTACCGATTTCATCCGCGCCCTCCGTGCGGCGGGTGCACCTGTGTCAAGTGCCGAGGCCATCGACGCTGCGAACACTCTGTCCTTGATCGGTTTCGAGGATAGGCAGCGCATGAAAGATGCTTTCGGTTTGGTGCTGGCCAAATCGGAAGAAGAGAAACTCATTCACGACCAGATGTTCGAAACCTTTTTTCGACGCAAGTCCGTTTACCTCTCGGACAGTTCGGCGACCGATAAGAAGGGAGCGAAAGCCGGGCAGATCGATGACCGAAGCTCGGTTCAAAATGTGGAACGAAAAGGCGCTGAGCAGAAGAGCTCTGAGCAGAAGCCTGGTCAGTTAAGTTTTCGAGAGTTGGCGCTCAGTGGTGACAGCGAACGCATTGCAGCCGCCATAGAGCGTGCCGGGGCCGCAGCCGGTGTTGACGACATCCGCTTCTCAACTCAACAAGCATTTTTTGTACGCCAGATGCTTGATCGGCTTGGGGTCGAGGCTTTTGATCAGGAGCTCAGTGCCAAGATGGGCGATTCGAAGCGCAAGGCTCAAGCGGAGGTCAAGAAACTCAGTGAAGCGCGCGCGATGTTGCAGAAGCGCGCGCGCGAGTATGTCGAGCAGCGCTTCGAGCTTTTTGGTCGTAGCGCCACCGACAACTTCATGAACGAGGTGGTGGCGAATCGCGAGCTTGCGCAGCTCGGGATGCGTGATATGGAACGGATGAAAATTATGGTGGCGCGCATGGCCAAGCGCTTGGCTGTGCGTCATTCCCGTAGGCGTAAAGTCCGCAATCGCGGTCAACTTGATATGCGTCATACGATGCGCGCCAATGCAGGTCACGATGGTGTGCCTTTCGAGCTAGTCTGGAAACACCGTCGCAAGGATCGTCCAAAGATTGTGGCCATTTGCGATGTTTCAGGATCAGTGTCGCGCTACGTACGTTTTCTGTTGTTGTTTCTTTATGCGCTCAAAGATCAGGTCACCGATCTTTCCGCCTTTGCTTTTTCGGCACGTCTGAAAGAGGTCGGCCACGAACTCGAAAGCATGTCTTTCGAGGCGGCGATGGACCACATCATTCATGAGATGGGTAGTGGTGGCACCGACTATGGGCAGGCGTTACAGGACTTACAAGACCAGTACTGGGATTCGATTGATCGACGCACAACCATCTTGATTCTGGGTGATGGCCGATCAAATCAGGCCGATCCACGTCTCGATATTTTTCAGGAGGCTGCGGCACGCGCCAAGCGTGTGGTGTGGCTCTGTCCTGAGCCACCGGGGCGTTGGGGAACGGGAGATAGCTGCGTGCTGGAGTACAAGCCATTTTGTACGAGCTTGTCGTATTGCGCGACTGCGCTGGATCTTGAGCAGGCACTGGATGAGGTCTTGAATGCCTACGATTGAATTGGCGGAGGATTGGCAAAGGCAGTTTGGCGAAGCCTCGCGACGCCGATCTATGATCCGCCGGAGTTGCCCCTGCCGTGCTGGCGCAAGGGTTGCAAAAGGTCCTTGAGTCCATTGTGATCAATCTCGGCCATCAGTGCGAGCAAGCGACCGATCTCGCCTTTAGGAAAGCCTTCACGCGCAAACCAATGAAGGTAGTTGCCGGGAAGATCGGCGATCAGTCGCCCTTTGTATTTTCCGAAGGGCATTTCTAAAGACACTAATTTTTCGAGGTCTGCGGGCTGCATCCTTTTCTCGCTTACGGATGATTAAGGTTATTTAGGAGAACAGCAGGAAATACTAACAAATTGTGGGTACCTCTGTGGTTGGACGGCCCTTATGTACTTTAGAGGCGCTATCATTGCGAGCGAAATGACACTTGCAACAGAAATATCGACTTGGACCATCGGGCTTTTTGCGGTGCTGTTTTGGGTGGTTCAGAACGCCCTGAAGCGCTTCGTGCGACTCTGGGCTTTGCTCACATTGCCAGCGACCATACTCCACGAGTTAGCTCACACCCTGGTGGGGTTAGTATTAGCCGCCGGGCCTAGATCGATTAACATCTGGCCGAGACGGGTGAGTGCAAGCAGTTGGCGCTTGGGCTACGTCGCTTTTCAAAGACTCCGTTGGTGGAACGGTGGAGCTGTCGCTCTTGCTCCCTTGATTTGGCTGTTGCTTATTTTGGGTATAGCTGGATATTTCCCGATCTTGCCTCCCACTGTTTCCGTGCAAACAAGCCTCATACTTGGTGCCGTCGCCCTCTGGTTATGGATTGCCGTAGCGCCGAGTCGAGGCGACTGGAAACTCGCGATCGGGTACTGGCCCAGCGCCTTTGCTTTTCTCGCGCTCTGGGCTTCGGGTTTGTACTTGCTTGTGCGACTCTGGCTATGAAAATTGCGCTGAAACATCTTATGTTTTACAGTGGTTTATGAGGAAAATTTGGATAACAGGGGGAATTAATGGGTAGCTGTATTTCGCAGGTAATTTGGTGCTTGGCAGCCATAAGCTCGCTCCTGTTGAGCATGCCCTTGCCTCTGATGGCGCAGGGGGCTCAAACGAAGATAGGTCAATGCATCTTGGTTGGACGCATTAGTGGCTTTGGTCGTTGGGCTCCGCGCCAACCCCATTTCGAGCTATTAGACGACAAGGGGCAACAAGTTGTCGATGAGTCTGCCGAATCTTTGGCAAGCGTGAAGCAGGTGCGAGTCAACGCTCCCGCCTTACTCGTCAAATGTCATCGCATTCAAGCGGCGCCAAAGAGCGAGTTTGGCGACGCGTTGCCAGCGGTTGCGGCAGGTGCAGAACCGCTCGCCGTCAAGGCGCTCTCCTTGGTGCCGGTTGGGATTGGTGGTCATTGGGTCGAGCTAGAACTCGTTTTGGTGCAAGAGCGCGTCACCAAGATTCCTGCGCAAGCGAACTAAGGAACGCCACACTAGCTAGGTCAACAGCCTTGAAATGACTTCGGCGGCTCCGATACACTGGGCCCGCGAGACATCCAAGTGAGTCAGCAAGCGTACCTTGGTGGGTCCTAAGGCATTCATTAGAATTGAATGTGTACGTGCCAATTCGACTAATTCGTCGGCGTTGAGTTTCGCGCCAAGCAGCTCAAACACGATAATGTTGGTGGGCACTGTTGCACTGGCCATTTGAACACCAGGCAATTGGGCAATTTTTGCGGCGATAAGGCGGGCGTGTTCGTGGTCTTGCGCTAGTCTTTCGTAGTGATGTGTGAGCGCATAGTCGCAGGCGGCGGCAAACATGCCGACCTGACGCATCGCACCACCGAGCATGCGCCGATGGCGAATGGCCGCATTGATTAACGCCCTGGATCCACACAGCATGGAGCCAGCAGGCGCGCCGAGCCCCTTTGAGAAAGCCACGGCGACGAGATCAAACGGCGCGCATATGCGCGCAGGCGAAAGGTCAGTGGCAATACATGCATTCCATAGCCTCGCCCCGTCAAGGTAGTAGGCCAGTCCCAATTCTTTGCAGACGGTCCCGATGTCTTGCAGATCATTGAGGCCCCATACGAGCCCGCCATGGCGGTTATGAGTATTCTCGATTTGTACTAAGGTGGTCCCCGGAATTGGCAACACCGGCGAATGACGCGGCTTGACATGCTTGCGCACATCGTCGGCGGTGAAAAGCCCTCGAGAACCAATCTCGGTAAATTGAACACCCGCGTTAGCCGCAGAGCCACCAGCCTCGTGCTAAACCGAGTGTGCCTCCGTTCCCACCAAGACATCATCTCCGGGCCGCGTAAGCACCCTCAAGGCCACCTGATTGGCCATCGTACCCGACGGCAGCCAGAGTGCCGCTTCCTTTCCGAGCAGATCAGCCACCCGAGCTTCTAGCGCGTTAAGGGAGGGGTCGTCACCATACTGCATGTCACCAACCGGTGCGCGAGCCATAACGGCTCTCATCGCGTCAGTCGGTCGTGTAACGGTATCGCTTCGAAGGTCAATCATAGAATTCCAATCTCAGCAAAAATTACACTAGGGAGCAGTTACTCCAAGCTCCGAACAGAGCTTAGCCACGATGACCTTAAGCGTTGCGACTTCGTCCTCTAGTTTTGCGACGTTTGCCTTAAGGGCCGCAAGCTCACCAATGGTGATATCGTCATTCACCTGCAATGGGTTTGGAGACGACCAAGAGGCTTCGCTCGCGACCTCCCCCGAGAGCAGATTCGCCCAACGATTTTCTCTTGAGCCCGGTCGGCGCGGCAGCTCAACAACTAGAGCACCTATTGAGCGATCACGAAGCTCATGTAAAAAGCCTTCCAC
>JANLRI010000368.1:0-17627 GCA_031361565.1 Betaproteobacteria bacterium
TGCAGGCGCTCGAAGATGCGATTCGAGCGCTCCACCACGATGTCGGACACTTCATCGGGATAGGCACAACCACAGCCCGATGAAAGATCATCTGAGGCCAGTTCAGCTTCGACATTACCAAGAATTGCGTCATGTTGCGCAACGACTTGGTTAATTTCAAGGAAATCTTGATCGGAAACATTGAACCAATTGAAGTCTCCATTGAAACAAGCCTTGACCACGGTCCCACGTGCACACTCTGCTGCGATCATCCCCTGAATGGCCTTGAGCGCGTACACATTGCCGTACAGGCCACCAATGACGTAAAGCGCGTCGGCTGAGCGAAGCGGGGCGCTCGCGATTGCCTTGGCTCCGTAGCGGTAGCGAATTGGGCAGGTACGGCCGGGCAGGTCACTCATCAAGCGTTCTCGTCGATAGTCTGTTGATCATACGAAGTAAGTTCGTATGGCATAAGCATATACTGACTCGGTATGTCCCTCGGACATGCTTCTTACAGTCAAGAGACGTTCTTCAAATTTGGAAGTTGGCTCACCTGTAAACTACGCCTCATGACCTCGACACCCGATCAAGACCAAGTAAGCCCTGTACAAGAAACACTTGGAAAACCAGGCCCGTCTGACCCAAGGTTACAAGATGCGCCTATTCAGATCACCCTTTGGGAAGCGTTTGCGTATTGGCTGAAGCTTGGCTTCATAAGCTTTGGTGGCCCTGCCGGTCAGATTGCGATCATGCATCAAGACCTCGTAGAGCGTAAGCGCTGGATCTCTGAAAAGCGATTTCTACATGCGCTTAACTATTGCATGGTTCTGCCCGGCCCGGAGGCGCAGCAGCTCGCGACTTATATAGGTTGGTTAATGCACCGCACCTGGGGCGGCGTGATTGCCGGTGGCCTGTTCGTATTACCGTCACTCTTTATCTTGGTGTTGTTGTCATGGATCTATATTGCCTTTGGTGATATGCCTGTGGTTGCTGGTTTGTTTTACGGCATCAAACCTGCTGTGACGGCCATTGTGGTTCAAGCGGCGCATCGCATCGGATCGCGAGCCCTTAAAAACTCGTGGATGTGGGCAATAGCAGCGGCGTCGTTTGTCGCCATTTTTGCGCTGAATGTGCCTTTCCCAGCGATTGTTTTGGCGGCGGCCTTAATGGGCTACCTGGGCGGTCGTTTCGCCCCAGAACGATTTAAAACCGGGGGCGCTCATGGTGCTGCAAAGCAATCCTATGGCCCAGCCTTGATTGACGACCATACACCTACGCCAGATCATGCCAAATTCCGATGGTCACACCTGGTCATGGTTGCGCTGGTGGGTGCGGCACTATGGGCAGTGCCGATGCTGTTGCTTACAGTTAGCGTTGGCTGGGGACACACTCTGACCCAGATGGCATGGTTCTTTACCAAAGCTGCCCTGCTGACCTTCGGTGGTGCCTATGCCGTGTTGCCTTACGTCTATCAAGGTGCGGTAGGCGGCTATGGTTGGCTGACACCCACTCAAATGATTGATGGTCTGGCTTTAGGCGAGACAACTCCTGGGCCATTGATTATGGTGGTCGCTTTCGTAGGATTTGTGGGCGGCTACCAAAGCGCAGAGATGCAAGGCCTCATGACGGGCGGCAACAAGTTTTTGGCGGGTGCTTTGGCAGCGAGCTTGGTGACCTGGTTTACTTTTTTGCCCTCCTTCATCTTCATTCTGGCTGGTGGGCCGATGGTCGAGTCGACTCACGACCAGCTTAAATTCACCGCTCCTCTCACCGCGATCACCGCAGCGGTGGTTGGTGTGATTCTCAATTTGGCACTCTTCTTTTTGTATCATGTTTTGTGGCCCGAGGGCTTTAAGGGGCGCTTCGATTGGATAGCTGCGCTCATTGCCATCGGCGCGGCTATCGCACTTTTTAAGCTCAAACTCAGTGTGATCCAAGTGCTCGCTACCTGCGCGCTAATAGGGCTTGCGCTTAAGTTAGCGGGTTTGGGTTAATCAGTCAGCAATTAAAGCGATCATGATCGCGCCAGCGCCGACAGGCAAGACCAAGCGTTGAAACTTGGAGGCTTCTCCCTCCAAAACCACCTCGACCGGTATCGCTGAACGGGCAAGCAATTTGCTCGTCACGGAGTTTCTAATAAACCGGGAGAAAGCATTATTGCGTTGGCTACCTAAAATGATGAGGGAGCAACCCAGACGAGTCGCGTTATCGAGAATAGTTTCTGAGATGGCATTACTCGATTGCAGGTGAATCTCATAGGGTATGCCGGCTAAATCCAGCAACCTGGTTGCGGGCAGAATGGCGTGTGCAGCCGAATCCTTGATAAAACGGCTACGCGCACCAAATGGTAAATGTCTGGTGATATGTTTGCTGAAGCGTGGCGTAATGTGTAAAAGGTGAACGGTGACCGGGTCTGCTGACCTACCCACGAAAGCACGTTCTTGGATGAAACGATGAATTGCCGCAAGTGATGGCTGACCGCCGTCGACGGGGATCAGGGTTTTTTCTGCAGTTCGGCTGATGGTGTCTTGTTTCATGATCGTACTTTCGAAGGTGGGTGGAGGCGAGACGGAAGTTGAACGGGGCCTCGCGCTGAGGCGAATGGATCTGCGGTTGAGCCGATAGCCGAACGCGATAACGGCGCAGACAGTCACTACGTGCAACAGCCATGACCAGTCTTGGAAGGGAGCAATCCAGGCTTCAAGTAAGGGTTCGCTGAGCATCATTTTTGCTGCGGTCAAGGCCAGAACCCCTGATCCAGCGTAAACGATCATTGGAAAGCGCTCGACCCATTTTAGAATCAAGGTGCTGCCCCAGACCACAATCGGAATGCTGATCAAGAGTCCAAGCGTCACAAGCAGAAAGCTACCGTGCGCGGCGCCAGCGACTGCCAGGACATTGTCCAGGCCCATCACGGCATCAGCAATCACGATGGTCTTCATCGCACCAAGGAAACTCATCGAAGTGGCACTATTGGCGCTGCCATGATCGCTCTCGTTCGAAACGAGAAGCCTAACTGCGATCCAAAGCAAGAGCGCGCCCCCGGCCAGCAACAAACCGGGAATTTTTAGTAACCAGACGACGACTATGGTCAGTAGGGTTCGTACGGCGATGGCACCGACCGTGCCCCAAATGATCGCCTTCTTTTGTAAGTGGGGCGGAAGTTTACGAGCGGCCAGCGCGATCACGATCGCATTGTCGCCCGCTAAAACTAAGTCGATCAAGACGATCGCACCCAGGGCGTATAGGAATTGAAGTGAAATAATATCCATTATGTTGAACTCGCGCGTTCGGGTCAGAGGAAAGACCGGCCAAGCCAATTCAGTGGACAACGAGTGAACGCAAAAACTCTTGTCGGCCTGAAAAGCCGCCAAGGTCTTGCCTGCATGGGTACTGTCACGTGGGACAGAAACATGCTGATGATCCCGGGAACCCGAAAGTTCCGAAATGACGAAATCACCACCAACGGCCTGTTGCCGTTTGAAGCTACTCCCCTTGAAACTGTCCCTCTAAAACCTAGGACAGTTCGGAATGTAATTGAAGGTAACGTATGTGAATTGCATTGTCAATAGATTTCACAGGAGATTATCGCCACCAGTCCCGTTGAGGCCGTCGATTAGGTTAGCAGCGACGTACCGCTTGGTCTCCCCCGACGCGGACGCTACATGTAACTTGCTGCCTCGCGTCATCGGGGTGTAATCGCTATTAAGGTTTTACCCGAGTCCAACTAAAAGGCCCCAATGCGGTAGTGCTATTTGGGGCGCTGGCACTAGGATCAATTTTGAGTTTGATGTACTCAAAAGGTAAGGTCGAACCGTGCACGACGATCCGGCGAAAGTTTGGCACGTCATACCCGTGTGGCTGATTCTTATAGGGGTCAGAGTCGCCACCAATAAACGCGGGTACGGTGGCAGCGTTGCACGCTACTGTGGTGCTATCGGCTTTGGCCTTGGCTGTCTTCGCGGTGGTGTCTATGGTGAGCGTTTCAATCGCGCAGGCTTGCCCTGGCTTTAATGGGTTGTCAGTGCGATAGAAATGCGAGTCTCCGTTAAACAGCAACACTGGTTTACCGAAACTCAAAGCGTTGGCGGCAATACTGTCGATGAACTGCTTGTATTCGAAAATATGCGGGCAACCTGCCGTCGCGGTGCAACTTGGCGTACCGGCGAAAAGTGTGGGTACGGTACCCGTGGCATCCACCTTGGAGTCGAGATCCCACATATCACCCTGCACCTGAATCACGACACCGAGAGCGGCCTGAGCCTTGGCGATCTTAAACGCGGCATCGAGCCAGCGTTTGTTGGCGGCTGAGCGCTCAGCCACTTCCTGAATCTGTGGTGCTGAACGAGTGGAGGCTGCTGACCAAATGTCGTTGTCGTTATTAGATCCGCCCGGAACATTCATAGTGACGAACAAGACGCCAGACTGCATCCACCAGACGTTCTCAACGAACTTCTTATCAGCGGGGAACGCAGGGTCAAAATCTGCCGCCTGAGAGTGCACACTGAACGAGCCGTTGATAGCCTTGCCAGGCGTTGGAAAAAATATTGAACGCACCAAGTCTAGATTGAACAGTGGGTCTTTGGCTTGCGTGCTTGGCGCGTCGATAGCCTGTTTTGGTTTATGGCAATCCGACCATTCATTGTCGCCCGGTGTGTAGATGATGGGAAGCTTCAGCGTTGCGAGCTGGGCGGCGATGCTACGATTAAACGCTTCCGTGCAGGGTTCGCTACCCGAATGAATGTCCCCCAAGTGCATGACGGTCGATAATTCAAGATCGCTATTCATGCTCGAAAAAAACGCTGGAATTGACTTAAGCTGCGCATCATCCAGAACGCCAGAATTATTGGATGGCGACAAACCGTAGGGCATGTCGCCAATGATTGCCACCGAGAAAGGAGAGAGCGAAGTATCTGCGCAACTTGCAAATATTCCTAGCGTGGCGGCGAAAATTATTGTTTTAGTTGTTCTAGTAGTCATGCGCATTTTCTGAAGACCAATGATGATGTCGAGGGATCCAAGCGTAGTCTGCAAGTGTGACAACTCTATTACGGTGGCGCCTTGTGCGCATCGGTAATCAAGCTGGTAGGCGCTTGCGTGGTCGCATCATTGAGATTGACTTTGCCATCTCCGTTAAGGTCCCTCAGATTGCCACTCGCGTCTAAGGTTCCTTTGACCGGAAGAATGTAGGGCTTCCAGGGGCCGATGCCGTTCGCGTAGGTTTTGATTTCAGCTAAACCCGCTGGCGTCACCATTGCGCTAAAAAGTCGGCTGTCTCCAGCCTTAAACCAGTCGAAGGGTTTGTCGTAGGGTGCCGAATAGGTCAAGGTGCCAGCTTCAAGATCGTAGTCGTCAGCGTCGATGAGTTGAACAAGTCGAACGTTCAGACCCTTACCTTTCGTAAGCTTTAAGCTGCTCGGTTCAAAGCTCTGAACATAGATGGGTGCGGTCTTGCTGTTCCAACCTGCGGCGATAATCATCGCGACGAGTTTGTCTTCAAGTGGTAGCCCTAGATCGCGGTGATAGGTTGAACTCTTGGTTTCGGGGTAAACGGCAATTTCGCGACCCAACTTAGTTGATTGCGCTTTGAGCAAGTCAACCAGTTCTTGAAAGTTGATGATCTTGAACTTGCCATTGAATTCTTGTGGTCGTTCACTTTCCGTGCTTTTTGCGCCGAGGGTTTTGATTTCTGCGAGGCAAATCGAGAAGTTGCACGTAGCGCTCCGAGCATTCCAAAGCAGAGCTACTGTTGAATAGTGGAGCCCAAAGCTGAAAGCGTGATATCACCCGATCTGGCTCTTGCAGTTGAATCAGGGACTCGATGTATCGCATCGCTGGGCCAATGTTGAACACATTAAGCTCAGCGATGATGGGTCTTTGAATGGGTCGCAGCTCGCTGCGACCCACTAACTGTTTTGGTTTGGATGCGGCTAAGAAAGCAAGGCTAGACATCATCGTTCCCCTGTCGTGAATATCGTTAGCCCTAATATTGAGGTCCTTAAGTGAAGTTTTCATGACGAACTCCCTGATGAAGGCCTTCGATCAAAAGCTCGCTTTGAGTCCGACTCTAAGTGTTCGAGGTGCACCGGGATGGACGTGCAGGCTGGCTGCCGTCGCCGAGGAAAATGCTGCTTCACCGGGGAGTCGCGATGCATAGGCGTAGCTTGAATCGACTATCGAGCTATTAAAGAGATTAAAAACCTCCAGGCTAGCCTCAAGATGCTGGCTCAGCCGATAACTTGCCTTGATACTCGCTAAGTTACTTGGGCGACTTTGTATTGAATTGTCTTCCAGCAATGGGCGCGCACCAAGGTGGCGAACCGTGGCACCGACTGACCAGTGACCGTTATTAAACGACCCACTGAGCGAGATCATTCTAGGAACTGCACCGGGAATGGCATTGCCGACGGCAGAATAATCTGAGTAGGTAGATTTTGTTAGGTTGATATCTGCATCAAAGCGCAAGGATTTATTGGCTTGCCAACCCAGGCCCCACTCGATACCTTGTCTCGTTCCAGGGCGCGAAGCTTCGGTCGATCCAGCGTCTCCAACAAAAAGCAATTCCGAGCCGAGATGCATTTTCCACAGTGCGAATGCACTAGTGAGCACGGAAGTGATTTTTTGACGCATGCCAAATTCATAGCCGGTGACTCTAACCATTGGGGTTGCCGAGGATTGAGATTGATTGGTGTCGCGAGGATCGACCTTGATCACCGTTCCTCGCGCATCATTGCTGTGAAAGCCTTGGCCATAATTTAAGTAGAGGTCTAGCGTATTGCTGGGGCTATAGTTAAGGGAGAATTTTGGGCTCAGCATGGCGTCACTACGTTGCCCGCTGTTGGCTTGTAGGCGACTGCTCACAGCAATATGTTGATAATCCCAGCGCGCGCCTAGATGCAGTCGGAGCTTGTCGCTCAGCATGGTTTCTGTTTTTAGCCAAAGTGCCAGGGCGTCTAGCTTGGCCTGATCCTCTCTTACCGCTAGGCTGATGGTGCGCGCACTCGTATCGTAGAGCCCGAGTGAGCGAATATTGTCATGGCGCAGATCGGTGCCAATGGTCACAATGCCATCATGACCCAACCATTTCGCCGTGGTCTTTTGAGACGCGTTAATGCCGAAAACATTACGGCGGTCGCGTTGTTGAAATTGATCGAGTGCTTTGCCGCTATTGCATGAGGCCAATAGCGGGTCGGACTCGCAACCCCGCGTAAAGTAGGTGAAATTTGAGAAAAGATCAAAATCATAAGCAATGAGATAGGCGGTTGCGAGGCGCTGTGTACCGTTACTCCTTTCGGCCCAGTTGGCGGTCAAAGCTTGACGCTGAGTCGCGCCGCCCGTGCTTGGGTCTAGGGTGCCGTATCGATTGATCAGGCCTTGATCGATGGCACGCTGCGGTACTTGGTCGCTTGAAGTCCATGACGCCCGGTAATGACTGTAGTTGAGGGACCAGCCATGATTGGCGCTGCCCGAACCGAGCTTGGTAAAAAGATTGAGCTTATCCAGGTTTTGGCGCACAGCCCAGGGTCCATCGTCACTGACCTTTTCGGCGGCAACGAGCCAGTCGGCGCCTCCGATTTTGCTGGAGCTTAGGCCGAGCGCACGTCGATAACCGAAGCTACCGCCTTCCATGACGAGCAGAGGTTGAGCCACTCGATTGATGGTGCCAAAGCGAATGCTTCCAACGGCTGAGAAATCACCATCCTCGGCGTCGTAAGGGCCTTTGCGAAAGCGTAGGTTCTGTACGATCTCCGGAATTAGAAAGTAGGCATCGGTATAACCTTGGCCATGGGCATGGGTCGAAAAGTTGATGCGTACGCCATCGACATAGGTCGCAAAATCGGTGCCGTGATCTAAGTTGAAGCCCCTGAGAAACAGCTGGTTGGCCTTGCCCTCCCCAGAGTGCTGTGCGGCGTGCAGACCCGGTACAGCTTCAAATAAATCGCCGATTCTTGAGAGCGGGCGATTGCGAAGTTGGCTCGCATTGAGAGAGCCTTCGCTGGCGCTTGTGGCAATGCCTTGAAGAGTGTCTTTGGAACCCATCACCACTACTTCATCGAGCATGGGCCCACCCACTTCGTGGGCATTGACTGGGCTAGTGAAGCCTGACCCTATTAGAAAAACTCCAAATAGAAAAACTCCAAATAGGAAAGCTCCAAATAAGTAAACTTGAACGCCCCCTCGAGTCAATGCGCCCCCACAGAAACCATAGTGTTCACAGGCCCCGCGAGTTTGAAATTGAAGGTCATGGGATAACTCCTCGCCCACTGAAGGGGAGTTTTAAGCGCTTTGAGATGTAGATAGGTTTTTCCCAATTCAAAGACTAGAGTAGGGCCTTTGACGATCTCGATTGCGCTCAAGATCTTTTTATCGTCAGGATTGCCGCTACGAAATTCGATCTTTTCGGCCAAAGGGCTAGTCACGCTGAGAAGGGTGTCCTCGGCGCTAATGTTCTCGATAGAAAAGTATACAAAGGCTTCGGTGTCTCCTAGCGCGCTTGGCTCTGCCCAAGGGTGAACGAGTTTCAAATTCTGAGCGTAGTATTCATGTGCCATGGATGCCGTGGTCGAGAACCATAGGGCCAGTGTTACAAAGGATGCGCTAAGTGTCTTTGTCATACTTCATTCCAAGGAAATTGAGTAATCCCAAGCACGAAGTCGGCTGGGGATGGCGTTGAAGGCCAGGGTGGCCCGTGCATCACCTCGATTGATGGGAACTTCGTGCAGCAATCCGCTTGGGAAAATCAGCAAATCGCCAGCCTCTGGCACGGGGCTGATCCACTGATCGGCGTTGAATGGCCCCACGCTTGAGTTCGCATGGCGGTTGCTAAAAACAAAAGGTGCTCCGCCTAGAGAGCGTGTGAATACGGTGCTTGCCGAAGGGTGGCTGTCCGTCAGATAGACAATACCCGAGATCAAAGAATTGGCGTGATTGTGAATGGCCTGTCGGCCGCCAGTGCGCATCGTATTGACCCAAAGATCTTTCACACGCCAGGCTAAGGACTCCCCTAAGAGATGAATGCCTAGCTCAGTGATTTTTGGCCTAAGGATTTCGACCAGGGTAGTCATTGACTCGCTGTCGTTAGGGCCGAGCATGTTGCTGTGAAATAAATCATTTGCACCGGAGTTTGCTTGGAGCGCCGTACCTGCGAAATCCTGCCGCAGGATGCTCAAGAGGTCAGCTGGAATTAGCTTCGCACAACGCATGACAGGCGTGGGAAACAGCTCAAAGATTTCGTCCATTAAATTTTACTCATAGGAGTTACTGCTCGTCGTTGTTCGGCCGCTAAGAAAATATCTGCACGACACGGGTGAGCGTCCAGAACGCTGCAAGCGAACCCATCAAGTAGAGGGCAGCGCGACGAAGCTTCTCGACGGCCTTCAAGTGTCTAGTGAAGCGAAAAACGAGCCAAGCTAAAGCAAGCACTCCGATCTGACCAATCTCGACGCCCAGGTTGAAGCCAAACAGGGACAAACCAAGATGATTTTCTGGTAGACCAATTTCTTTGAGCGCACCTGCGAAACCCAGGCCATGGACTAAGCCGAACAAAAGGGCTACGAGGGCGGGGAGCTGCTTGGTCCAGGTGATGCGCGAACTCAGGGCCTCGGCCGCAACCAATACGATGGACAGCGCAATGCAAGCTTCGACCGGAGCGGGCCGAAGCACCAAGATGTTCAAGGCGCTGAGCACCAAGGTGATGCTGTGTGCCACCGTAAACGCCGAGACCGTCCAAAATAACTGGCGGCGAAAACCAACCAAAAAAAGCAGGGTGATGACAAACAACAGGTGATCGATACCGCCCAGGATATGTTGAACCCCGAGTATGGTGTAGGCCGATGCGATCTGGGTGGCGCTGCGTTCATCTCGCCCTGAGGCCGCAAGCAGTGCTTGAGGCTGTACAGAGGTGAGGGTGAACACTCTTTGCTCGCTTCCGAGAAAACTGATGCGCAGTAGGGTGGCAGAGTAATTCTCGCCTAAGCCTTTGACGGAGATTTCACCGTTGAGGCCTTTTTCTGGGCAACTGAGAATGCGAGGTTCGACCTTACAGTGGGGCGGAAACTTAACGCTGAGATCGTCCGTGATTGGTCGGCTTTTGGCAGGCGCTCCCCACGACCAGATGAATTCGTTGGGTGAAAATTCCTTGAGGGTGAGCTCCGAGAGCGTCATTTCGTGGGAATGAGTCAACCCGCAAAAAAGGCTTAGCCAAGCGAAGAGCAGCCATTTCTTCATTGCTCAGCCTCTTGCTTGATCAGGAATTTTTTACCCAAATTACGAACCGTGTCTGTCGTCATTTTGGATAGGGTTTGTTCTCGCCAATCCTTGAGCGCCGTGAGTTTGATTTGAGCAAAATCGGCGGACTCTCCGGCCTGTATGGTTTCGAGCTGAACAACATGCTTGCCGGCCAAGCTCGTGAGTACGATCCAAGTTCCTTTTGGGGCGACTTCTAAGGATTTTGTGAAGGCTTCTCCGTAACTTGTCACTAGGTTTAATCGAGGCCTTTGCTTGAAGACCCGCAAGCTACTCTCTGCATTTGTTTTGTTTTTGCCATTGAGAGATTCGACCAGGCTCTGTAAGTCGGAACCCTGCATATCCCCTGCTGGGACTGCCTCTAAAAAATTGAAGCGTACCGGGGTGTCGTATCTTTCTCGATTAGCTTCAAACCACTGCTTCAGCTCTTGGTCCTTAATCGCCGGCAAGGTGGTGCTTGACTGAATCACGCTTAAGGATTTGAAGATCACCCGTTCTCTAATGGATGGATCACCCCGATCCAGGCCAAGTGCTAGGCCTTCTCGATATAAAATCTCGTTATCAAGCCAGCGGTTGATGAGGGTCTTCATATCCGACTCGCTCGGTTCGCGCTTCATGCCGGCTCGGAAGGTCTCGCGCGCCTCTTTTTGGGTTGCCGCTGACACCGTAATCGTTTTGCGGTCATCCTTACTGCTATTCCAGAGGTGATCCACCGCAAAAAGGAGCGCGGCGACTACGCTGAAATGTAGCAAGGGCTCGCGAATGATTCTGGTCCAAAACGAGTTAGGGGTTTTGGCGCGGGATTCTAAAAGGTCTGTGGTCATGAGGCTTTTTGAAATGATGGATTTTTATAGCTCTAGGCGAGCGATGGCCTGGGCAACTTCAACGTCATTCGGTCGAATATTTTTCAAAGCTTGCAATACTTCGATCGCCCTGGGACGATTGCTCGGCGCGAGTGCGGACGCCAAGGCGATCAAGGGTTCAAAAGCGGGTTGAAAATTTGGGCTGCGGGTCAGTATGTCGAGCATTGGCCTTTGAATTTGATTGAGCATTTTTTCAGGATCAGCCTCTGCCTGAACGCGTTTCCCGAGGCGCAAATGATCCTCACGTGCCCTCCAGTAGGAGGATAGGGTTTGGAAGGCTTGTACGTCTTTCGTCTTAACAAGATCTGGCCCCGGTGCTTTTAAATCGGACAATAAGGCAAACAGGCGATCGCGTGGTGTGCTCTTCGGGTGATAGGTCGCCCAAGGTGCTTCATGGATGACGACGGGATGATCGTCTGTATTGGCCTGCTTGAGGCTCGACCAATCTCTCAGTGACCGGGCGTCGGCAAGCAGTGAACCTAAAACCGTTACGGCGTTTTCTAGCTTTGCCTGCTTGAGAAGGCCTTGATTTGAAAACAAACGCAGGCGCTGTTCAATACTCGCGAAATCGAAGAGTGGCTCACCTATCTTAGCGTCGCGTGTGGAGATCAAGCCAATCACCGGAGTATCGAGACTGTTGCTCGCTAACACAACCGCCGCATTCGGGAAGACTTGTAGATAGGACGCAACAATACTTTGAAGCGTACTCAGTTCCATTTGATGAAGCGCGAGCCACTGGCAAAATAGACCTTCTGGTGCCAGTCGCTCGCTTACGTTTTTGAAGTGCTCGCTCGTGTAAATTGCGCCGGCTCCATTACGCGCCGGATGAAACAAATCGGCCACGATCACATCGTATTGCTCGTGACCTGTTTGAATAAAGCGTCGACCATCGGCATTGATAAGCTTTAGGGACTCCATTGTGCGAGGGGTCGCTACACTTTGAAAGAAGCTTGAGGCTGCGATGACCTCGGGCAAAAGCTCGACGGCTGTGACCTTCAGCGACGTGTCTTTGGTCGCCGTAGTTGCCGTGAATCCGGTGCCGTAGCCCAAGAACAAGGCTCGTCCTGGTGCTGGATGGAGTAGCACTGGCAAGAGACCTAACCTGGTTTCGATCGCACTTTTAGCGCTGCTGCCTTCCTGCTCTCGGTTGTTGATGTGCAAGCGGTCTACCCCAAATACATCCCGCACGATGCTGACGGACGCGAGCACACCGTCTTCGTACTTAATAAGCTGACCACCATCTGGAATATTGATAAATCTCAAGGGCCGCTGAGAGGCTAGGCTCACGACGGCGACAATGCCAAAACCAGCGATCAAGGTGAAGGCAAAGCGAGGCCCTTTATTGGGCGACCGAAGCCAGTTAAGGTGGATGCCTGCTGCTCTGCCAGATGAATGCATGCGAGGGTCCAATCTTTTCGCAACGACGATCAGCACAAGGTAGCCTAAGATGATTGCGAGCACTGAGTATCCGGCTCCGAGATGTGGATAACTCACGAGCGCGATTAGCGGTGGAGCTAGCGCCGCTCCGAGCGTATTGATGGCGAAAGCCCGGCCTACAGAAGCTCTTGAGTTTTCTTTTGAGAGCACACACAAGCGGGTGAAAACCCGCGCCATCATTGCACTGGGCAGGAACAGCGCTATAAAGGCCGCAAAGAACTCTCCTAATAGGGGAGCAGTCATCCGTATGTGCTCGATATGAAGGCTGTTGTTTTTTATGCTACTCATTCGGGCGAGTGCTTTGCCTGGAAAGTCAACCCAAACGTCCGCCCACCAAAGACTTATCACTGATGCGGTCAGCGAGATCAACAAGAGCGTCAGCAAGCTGATTAGTGTTGGAGCGTTCCGCTTAGGTGCTCCTAAACCTTGTGGGCGACGATAGCTGCCAACGGCCGTTCCTAGGAGATAGACTGCCAACACCAGCGCATAGCTAAAGACGGTGTTTTCATGGACTTGGCTCAGAACCCGAACGACCAATACTTGGTAGCCTACGCCTAGTAAACCGGTGCAAAATAGTAATAGCGCGAGGGTCGGTTTGCTGGGGCTTTCCGGCCGCGGGTCCACTGGTTTGTCTAATGCTTGTGCTTTGTCTAATGTCTCACCTTTGCCGAGGTACGAGGCTAACAAAGCGCTCAGGAGATTCGCCGCCGCACACAGGCAAGCGCTCCCTTTGATGCCCAAGACAGGAACCGCGAGAAAGACAATCGTGAACACTCCCAGCAGAGCGCCAAGGGTATTGAACGAATAGAGTTTTTCTAAAGATTTTGGCCCACGTCGTTCGAGAGCGGGGACGGTCAGTCCCATCGCCAGACTCGCGGGTAAAAGCGTAAGGAACGGCACCAAAAATGCAATAAGCCAATGCCAAAAACTGGCGGGTTCAGCGCCGATGAGTACATTGATCTTTGGCCCGATATGAGGCAAGGCATACACGACGGCGAGACCCCACGCCGCGATCACGCATTCGCCAACAACAAACCAGAGTCCCGGCTTCTTGCTTCGGCTAAGCGCTTGATGAAACGCGAAAGCACCGAGACTGAGTCCGCCCAGAAAGGCCGCCATGACCGCGAGCAAGGAGACGAGTTCGTGACCGAGAAGAAGCCCGAATTGATACGTCCATACAAATTGCCAGCCTAGGGCGGCCATACCAGAGAGGGTGATTAGGACTGCAGAAAGCCCTGGGAAGCGAGCGAACAAATGAAAGCCTATCGATACGATTCAAAAAAACAAAGCGCCCCAGGTCGAAAACCCGGGGCACGATCTAAGGTAAGCTAGTGACTTACTTGAGTCCAGCGACTACGGTAGAACCAATGACCTCTACATACACTGGGTTGCTATAGAACCAAAGATCCGACCATGCGGCGACATCCATGCTGGAGTACTTCACGCCACCTACGGTTCGCAGATGTGCGGGGCAAGCTGCATCGGTACAGGGGATCAAGCCAGGTAGAGTTTGATCGGCCGGGTTAGCGATGAAGTCAAGCAAGGGGTTGCCATTAGCATCTGTCTCGCTCGGTGTGGACACCGGTAAGTTGGTCCCACGAAGGCGCACATATTGCGATGCTTTCGCAGCCGGAATACGGTACGACATGGTCAGCGTTTTTCCGTCTGCCGAGGCTGTCCAATTGGTGCTATTGAAGACCTTGAGCAATTTGGACGAAGCATTGGTGGCTGCTGCTGAACCGAGTGCGCCTGCATAGTTGGTCGCGGCGGGCGCTACATAGCCAGTGACGTTGCCACCGATCAGATCGATATGATCGAGCACAGGCGCATTCAAGGGCTGGGTAATGCCTACTTGCTTCAGGGACGGATTGGCGAAACTATAGGGCGAGTAATTTGTGCGTGGGTTATTCACCGTGACAGTGACGAGCAAATCTGCGCCGGAGCGGACCTTGAGTTTTTCGCCCATGGTGGCACAGCCGTCGATGCGAACTTCACCGCCTTTTCCGGCAGCGGCGACCGAGGCCGTCTCCATCAGGTTTTTGAAGGCGACTTTTGGAACGATGGGGTTGTAGGCGCAGACTACGAAGGACATTTTGTCGATGAGGTTGCCATTGGCGACGAAGCTATTGCCAGAACGTAATCCATCAATGATTGCTTCGGCACTGAGGTTGTTGGCACCTTTACGCACCATCACGAAATCTCGCGTGTATTCGCCTGGATAGAAGTCCGCCGTGCTCTCTTTTTGATCTGGCCCAAATGAACCACGATTGTGATAGTCGGAGCTTCCAAAGAACCACCAGTTTCTGCCTTCGCCCAGCAAGGTATCCCACACTCCCCCTAGTGCAGCGGCATAGATTCCGACGCCACCAAAGGTGCCTCCGCCGGCTGCGGTGGTGCTGTAGCTGCCGCGATTGACCTCGGCCTGGTGACCTGGCATGGATTCGAAACCAAAGGCAATATTGGGTGCGGTGTTGTTGAAGTTTCTAAGATGCTCGATGTTATAGCCGTTATTACCCGTGGCATTGTAGAGGCCTGGGCGTTCCAAGTGAGCAGGCACAAAATAACTTGTGTCGGCCGCGAATTCTTTCATCCATTTAATGCCTTCAAGAATCTTGGTGTGACCGAGATCCGGCGTGGTGGCGGCGTTCGTGCCCTTTATCTTCTTCGCTGTGGGATCGATCAAGGCATTTCCTGCAGCGCTACCGGTGACGGAGCAATCCCATTGGTTTTCCGCGCCTCGGCTGGTATCGGCGTCATTTCGGTCGAAACAGTACTCATACTGAGCCAGCAAGTTCGCGTTACCAGCGGTCGTCGCTGGCCAAGGTTTTTGACCTGCAAGAATTGTCGTCGAAATATGTTCGTGACCTGGTGCGTTTTGCTCAAGTCCAATCCAGATCGGTTTGCTACGCTTGCGTCCTTCGGCTTCCAGCACGGCGTATTGGTATTCCTTAATCTCCTGCCAGCGATACATGTTCTTGTATTTAACGGCGCCCACCGTCGTTTCGGACAAGTCGCCTTTAATTGCCGTTCTACCGCCTGGCAAGGTGGCTTCCCAGGCTTGATTTGGCCCTTTGCCCGCAGACAAAGGCTGGCCACCGCCGGGATAGGTTGCAGGAGGCCAAGGGCCCGTGCTACTTGAAGTTAAACCTGTAGCTGATGGCACTGGCTCGAAGGGGTCTTCCGAAAGCGTGCAATTGCGATAGGAGCTGCCGCCGTGGTCGGCCTGAACGAACCAATCCAGGTTATAGACCTTCGCTGATTTATCGACGAGTTTTTGGATCGAGAGTGATCCGTCCGAGCAGGTGGTGTGATTGTGAAAATCGCCGGTCACATAGGTTCCGGCGGCTTTGGTTTTTGCTTTAGGGGCGGCGCTGACAATATCTGAACTAGTGGACGATGCCGCGGCGATGACTACGAGCACGGCGACTGCGGTTTCACTGAGTTTAAAGCGTGAAGACATGAATGACTATCCTTAAAAATTCGGCTAGAAGTTTTAGACTTGAATCTTGAGATGGGAATCAGGTTAGGAGGCTTGTTGATCACCGAGAAAGAAATACTCGCTGTTAACTTTCTTGACCTTAGTGGTCACCACGGTTTCGGTGGTGTCGACATCGCTATTGACTAGAGTACCTGTCAGAGTGCACACCGAACTGGCGTCGCAGGCTGAAACCGTGACGTCTTTGAGGGTTGTGATCGGGAAGAGCGAAGCATCCGCGTTTGCAGCTAACGAGGTTGACTCGGCCAGGAGATCTGCCGTCAAGTTAGCCTTTGTGTATCCTGCTTCTTTATAAGTTTCGTCGAACAAAGCGGGTATCTTGGCATCTTTCAAGCCGGTCGCGCTGCTCAACAGCGTGACAGCATCCGTGAACCGAGTGACCAAGCTGGCGGTGCTATCGACGGCGGAGCTACTCGAGCTACCACAGGCGGCGACAAAAGTAGAGAGCCCCACGACGAGACCGGTCAAAGATCGTTGCAGCATGCGTTTCATGTATTCCCCTCAGGTTGTTGGTTGGTGATCAGATAGTAGAGACTCAAAATGACAGTTCTTTGACGATTGTGTGACAGTGGACGATGTTTGCACTGCAATTGCCCCAAGTTGAGGCCTGTCACTATAAGTTCATGATGATGTTCAACAATGAGGGTTGACCTTTAACGGACATACATCATGATTCAATCTAACCAAGTCAATCTTTCCACAGGCGAGCCCTCGATGGCCGACTTACGCCCCGTGCTCGGGAGGCGGACGTTGACGACAAGACCTAGTTTGCGTGTCTTGCAGCCCTTGCAAAGACCGATCATCGCAGAGATTGATTTGTTCGACATGGATGATTTTATGGAGCGCATTGAGCTTGCTGTTCGTAGCATTGACGGCTATCGCAGTGTTTCAAAGTTTAAGCTTTGGGAGCCCCTGTTCGATGATATTGCAGCGTTGCGCGAGCCTCTACTTTATGAGCAACTTACAGCGCTCATCGAAGAAAATTCTAGCCTCTATTTGCATTGGCGAAAATTAGACGTCCCGGCGCATTCTGATCCGATTATTTTTACCGCGCTTCCGCTGGCCTTGTGTAAAAAGCTGCTAGACGAGGCTGAGAGTGGGCCGGAGTTTTTGTTTACCTCTCGATGGAGTTTGCACGCGCTTCCAACTCTAGCCCGACAATCCATTTTGGATGACTTTCTCGATTGAGTGTTTGCGACCCGTTAAGTCATTGTTCGCTTCATTTGATCATCTCTCCCGCAGAGACGGTCGGATCAAAAGTTGCCGTCATGGAACTGCCACATACGCCTTGTATTGTTTGGGCTTTGACGGGTGTTGCCTTTCAAAGAATTTATTTTGCCGTCCCAAACCGCCTAATGAGTGAGAATAACTAGTGTTCAAGAAGTCAATTTTATCGTTGTCCATTTTGGCCTGCTTACCCTGGGCGAATGCTCAGGCCGCCGTCGAAATGCTCGCTATTGGAAGTCTGAGTGGGAGTTCCGCCGGTACTGGTGTTGACCTCTCGGGGTTAAAGGGAATTCTAGAGAATGGCTTACCAGGCAACGTGCTTGGAGGAATAGGTTCTGGGCTTGCCTGGGCTGGAGGAAACACATTCCTAGCCTTGCCTG
>JANLRI010000387.1:0-4574 GCA_031361565.1 Betaproteobacteria bacterium
GTTGTAACCGATTTTTTTCATGGCTGGGTAGGCCACCTTGGCCATGGTCGCCGCAGTCGCCACTGATGAGCCGCAAATTGCGCCAAAGCCAGCACATGCACCCACGGTGGCCATCGCCAAACCACCTCTCAAATGGCCAACAAAGGCGTTAGCAGCGCGAAACAGCTCATGGGACATACCCGCTCGGGTGACCAAATTACCCATGAGAATGAAGAGGGGGATCACCGACAAGGTGTAATTGCGCCCAGTCTCGTACACCTTGGTTTGGATCATCGCAAAAGCTTGCGCGAAATTCCAATCTCGCAAATAGGCAACACCCAGAAAGCCCACCAAGCCCATCGAAAAAGCGATCGGTAAGCGCACCAGCGCTAGCAGGAGCATCAAGAGAAGAGCGACGAGGGCGATGGTCATGGGAAGTCGACTAAGAGGTTGATCTCAGCGCTTGAACTTAGGAACCCGAACAGCGCCGGAAGTAGAAAAGGCTACAAGCGACACCACAATGCCGACATGCAGGAAGCCATCAGAATTAAGTGGTTGCGCTTTTCTCCGGATCAAAGGCATCGCCCGACAAGGTGATTGTGCCGAAAGCCTTAAAAACATGGATGAGCCCGGTGATGAACACCATCAGGGTCATAAAGTAAACAAAAGGTGCAACCGGGACTTTCAGTACATCCGTCGTATCTGCATAGGCCGCAATTTTTCCGGCCTTAAGATAAATCTGATAACTCAATCCGAGAATTAGGGCAGCGCTGAACAAATGCATAAATCGCTGAAGTAACTCCTGAGCCTTTTCGGAGAGAATTTTATCGATGAAATCCATGGTGACGTGTTCATCACCTTGAGATGCAAGCGGTAGCCCTGCAAAAATGAGGACTAAGAGCGAAAGTTCCGTTAGCTCAAACGCGCCCTTCAGTGGGGCGCTAAATACATAGCGTCCAAGCACATCGGCAAAAGTAAGGAACACCATAAGCAGCAGCAAAACACTTGCTGCTGCTCCCAGCGCTAGATCGAGCCAAGAATGGCGTGGGTTTGAACTCATCACAACCAAAGAGAAACGCGTTTACTGTCCGGCACTGACCTTCCTTAATTCCTCACGGAACTCGGCCAAAACTTTCGCGCCGTCCACACCCTTGGCATTGGCCGCTTTGATCCAATCCGTCTCGAGAATTTTAGCCTTCTCGGAAGTGGCCTTAATCAACTGCGGCGTGGCGGGAGTAATGGTGACGCCCGCGGCTTTCAATGCTTCCATGCCTACACGATCACCCTCGTCCCAATATTTACCCATAAAGCGGGCCAGTTTCTCGCCACCGAGACCACTGATAATGACTTGATCTTGCTTGGTTAATTTCGCCCAGGCCGCTTCATTGACGAAGAAACCAAAGGCCGAGCTATAGAAGCCGCCTTGGAAAATCGTGGCGTGCTTTACGATCTTGTCGAGCTTGAAAGACACCACCGACTCCAAGGGAAAAAACACTCCATCGGCAACACCGGAACTCAGCAACTCATAGGATTCAGGAGCAGGCTTTACAAAGGCCGCAGCACCTAAGGCACGGGCCATTTGATCAGCCACGCCGCCACCGGTACGAAGCTTCATGCCTTGGAAATCTTCCGGGCCGTCGATTACTTTCTTGGTGTTAAACATTTGGCCAGGACCGTGAGTGAACACACCGAGGAGCTTCACCCCTTTGTACTCACCCGCTTTGTCCAAATACTTCCAATGGATGCGGTTATAGGCAACTGAATTGATTTCGGAAGTGTTGCCCGCACCAGGAAGTTCGGCCATCAAAGGCAGGACGTGTCGAGCCGGCGTGTAACTGGCCGTCACGTAGCTGACGTCGACCAAGCCATCACGCACCGCATCAAAGGTACCGGTCGCAGCCGCAGGATGCTTGGGTAACATTTGCAGTTTGACGCGACCGTTGGTTGCTTTTTCAACTTCCAGCCCCCACGCGGCCAAGCCGCGAGTGAGCAAGTGAGAAGGAGGCACCCAGCTTGACATGGTCAGCACAGTCTGTGCTTGACTGAGTTGAGGCAGGACCACAAACGCTACGCCAACCAAGCTGGCGGCGAGGGTCGCTGTGTTCTTCAAAAGGGCACGACGCAACATACTTATCTCCAAATGATCAATTTTTATCAATTAATGCACGATGACGCATTCTAGCCTTGAACGTCAGAAAAACCCAAAGGGTTTACCAGTCGTACAAGTTTCAAACTTGGTTTGCGGGGAGTGGAAACCCGTAGCTCGGACTTTTAGGATCGGCCAGAATGCGTGACGGCTCCGAGATGCGCTGGGCCCACGACACGCGCGTACTTTTCCAACACTCCATTGAGTTTTTCGCCGTCGGCGCGCTTGCGAAGCATCACCACCCCGCTTTGGCCCACAAAGCGCTGGCCTTCCGAACCCAGGCTTGCACTATTTTGCGTGCTGCTCCATTTTGTGCGACGCAAGGCCCACTCGGCATCGCTGAGTCGAACATCTAGCTTGGCCGTAGTCGCGTCAATATCGACCCAATCACCATCTTGGAGAAGGGCAATCGGCCCGCCGACTGCGGCCTCGGGACCCACATAGCCGATCATCATGCCGCGTGTTGCGCCAGAAAATCGTCCATCGGTGAGTAAGGCCACCTTCTCCCCCATACCCTGCCCATAAATGAGAGCCGTGACCCCAAGCATCTCTCGCATGCCTGGCCCCCCTGCCGGGCCTTCATTGCGAATGACCAAAACTTCACCGGCCTGATATTGCCGCGCTTTGACCACGTCATAGCAATGCTCCTCAGACTCAAAAACACGCGCTGGTCCGCTAAATTGCAAAGTTTGCATGCCTGCGATCTTAATCAAGGCCCCATCGGGTGCCAAATTGCCGCGCAGCACAACCACACCGCCACTGGCCAGCAACGGCTTTGTCGTTGACGTAACAATTTCACCATCAGGTCCCGGAGAGCTCAGCAGGCGCTCGGCCAGAGTTTGACCGTTGAGACACAGCGCCTCACCGTGCAAGTAGCCCCCATCCAGCAAAGATTTGAGCACTAAATCCACTCCGCCCGCTCTGAACAAATCGACTGCCAAATACTTGCCGCCGGGTTGCAAGCTCGCGATTAAAGGTGTACGAGCAAAGACCTCCGCAACATCGTCAAGCGTGAATCGAATCCCGGCCTCATGGGCAATGGCGGGCAGATGCAAACCGGCATTGGTAGAGCCGCCGGTTGCCGCCACCGCGGCAGCGGCGTTTTCCAATGACTTTCGCGTAATGAGATCCAGGGGCAAGGGCCCACCTTTGGCAAGAATTTCGGTGACCCTTCGGCCCGCTGCGCGCGCAAGCGCCAGACGTTGCGTGTACACCGCGGGCATCATGGCCGAGCCTGGAATCGCCAAGCCCAAAGTCTCAGAGACCATGGCCATGGTATTTGCTGTGAATTGCCCAGGGCAGGAACCTACAGTCGGGGCGCACACCTTTTCTAGCTCGTACAGTTCGGCCTCAGTCATTTGCCCGGCAAGCACCGAACCCACTCCTTCGTAGGCGGTCAGAATGGTGGCGTCCTGGCCTCGCCAATGTCCGGGCAGCATTGCGCCACCGTACACGAATACACTCGGGCAATTCAAACGCGCCATCGCCATCATCATTCCCGGCAAGGTCTTGTCGCATCCCGCAAAAGCCACTAGGCCATCGTAGAGGTGACCACGCATCACCGCCTCCACAGAATCAGCAATGAGCTCGCGCGAGACTAAGCTCATGCGCATGCCCTTGTGGTTCATAGACACACCATCAGACACCGATACCGTCGTGAACGGCACAGGCACGGCACCACCCTGAGCTACACCGAGCCGCGCCGCGTCGGCCTGCGGGCCGAGCGACATCGAGCAAGGCGTGTTTTCACCATGGGTGCTGACGATTCCGATCAAGGGCTTTTTCAAATCGTCATCATCCAAGCCCATGGCGCGCATGAAGGCCCGATGCGCGGTCCGATCCATGCCCTCTGTAACTTTACTCATTGCCTCGCTCCTTACTGCCTGAATGATGTCGTCCGGGTTAATCGACTCCGGCCCAACGCGTTGTCCTGAATGCTATCTCACACCCGCCAGGACTAAGTTCAGCCCGGTTTCACTTTTCCTTCACAATAGAGCGCATGAGCCACATTCTTATCGTTGAAGACGAATTAGCGATTGCTGAAGCCGTTCAGTTTGTCGGCGCATACGCCAACTTCATGCGCCACAGCAATTGCCCGTCCTGTTTCTGACCGCACATAACGAAGAGATTGATCGCGTGCTGGGACTGGAACTGAGCGGCGGCGACTCTCTAACAAAACCCTTTAGCTTACGCGAGCTGGTCACTCGGGTACGATTGCTTTTAGGGAGACACATGAACAGTGCCTCAGCCCTGGTCGAGACCTCGGCAATCGTTCAGACACATGCGCCCACCTCCAAGGCAAGTCGAACCGGGCACTGCAATCGCCGATCAAAGCGGCGCCCAAGCCAAACTCAAAACCATGGACTTAAACGGTGCACGCCTGGATTTCGCAATGGAACTCGATCTCGCCGATGCAGAAAGTCTGGTCATTGTCCCTCTCGGCAAAGCG
>JANLRI010000431.1:0-10388 GCA_031361565.1 Betaproteobacteria bacterium
TCGACCGATTTGCCGTTGATGAGATGTTTTAAGGTGATCATATTTTTTCTGATTTGAATGCGATAGGGTCAGGAGAGTGCTAACTTCTCTCGCGCAGTGGCAAGACACGCATTCGAATTTTATCTGGTTCAACGACAACAAGTGCGCCCGATTCGAATTCGGATTCCATTTGGTTCAGCGCTCTCCCCGGACCCCATCTGGCCAGGGCTGAGACTTCGCTCTCCCTCTTGCATCCCCATCGATTAACCTTGCGCGGATTGAATGCACGTGACTCCCAGCTCATGGCTGGGCGTTTCTGGCCGCGATGCTGCCGCAGGCGGTTTGCCAAGACGCCGGAACGGGGTAGTGGTATTTAAATAAGTTTGGGTTGTCGTAGTCAGGCTACGACTCACCGAAGCAAGCTAAATGCTCTCTATACGGCGCTCCTCCCCAGCGCTCCCGTCATGTCCGACGACCTGACGCGCCTTGGCATCTCCGCTGACCTGGCCGTCCACTACGTTCGCTCCACCTGTCTTTGCGGACGGCACCTTCGCGTTGAAGGGCGGCACCGCGATCAATCCCAAGTCCCGAGGCCTGAAGACCGCGAAGAGTCAAAGCTTCTGGTGCGTCGCGGTGGCGTCGAGGTTAAGGTCGAGGTCAATACGGTCATGCGCGGAACAGTTGAGCCCGTCCGCATGGCCTATCTGACGCCGAACGCGCGCGACGCCGCGCTAGATCGTCAGCACCCGCGCGACCTGGTCGACGTGATGCAGCTCTTCGAGCATGAGGGCATCACGCTGGAAATCAGGCGCGCCTTCGTCGTCTATCTGGCCAGCCACAACCGCCCGGTGCATGAAGTACTGTTCCCGGCGCTCCGCGATATCAGCTCCGACTACGAACGCAACTTCGTCGGCATGACCACCGATCCGGTGGCTCCCTATGGTCAAAAGTATGAGGTTAATGGTAAATTGACCGGTCCGAACGGAAAGGTTGGTCATTTTGTGACGGTTTGGCTGGTGAAACCAGCTGATCTTTTACCCAGGCTCGTGACGGCATACCCAGGATAAATTATGTTCGCCTTACTTGACACTGTTGCCTTAACACATGACATAACCTTGGCCGGTTTGCGGCGCGGCGACTTGGGTGCTATTGTCGAAGTGGTCGCGGAGGACGCGTTAGAGGTTGAGTTTGTCGCAGGCTCGGGAAGAACCCAAGCGCTACTGACTTTAAAACCAGAAGATATTCGGCAGCTCGGCGATTTCGATTTGCTGTCGGTGCGATCAATCGCGGCCAGTGCTGGCTAACTAGACGAACCTGACGATCTTGCTTCAAGGTTTTTTCCCCACCAAGGCTTCTTTTTTCGCCGCATCATTGGCACGCTTGCGCTCGCCACCTGGGCTGGGCGCGTGCTTGCCAGATTTTTTATGCAGCGCAGGGACCACCAGGGGATTGCGCGGCTTGGTCGCCGGTAATATCACGGTGATTTTTTCGGGCTTGCTGGCTTTAGTCTTGATCGTGGCCAATTAAAACCTCTCCTTGTAGTCGCTTTGTGCAGTCGCTCACTCAGCCTTGGCCCCAGACTCTTTAATCACCTTAGCCCACTTGGTGATTTCACTGGCCTGATACTTTGCAAGATCTTCTGGCGACCCCAAGATGGCGTCTAGTCCCAAGGTTTTCATACGCTCTTGAATATCCGGGAGCTTAAAAATTCGCACGACATCGTTATGCATCTTCGCGACAATGTCTTTCGGCGTACCGGCCGGTGCAAAAATAGCAAACCAGGAGGTTGCATCAAAGCCCGGCAGACCGCTTTCCGAAATGGTGGGTACGTCGGGCGCTGAGGGCGATCGTTTGGCACTGGTCTGGGCAATGGCGCGGATCTTGCCTTCCTTCGCCATCGGCAAGGCGGACGGCATATTGTCAAACATTAATTGAATACTGCCACCGACCAAATCGGGTATGGCGAACTGGCGACCCTTGTACGGAATGTGGGTCATCTTGACGCCAGTCATCGATTTAAAGAGCTCACCAGAGATATGCACTGAAGATCCCACACCGGGCGAGCCAAACGACAGTTTGTCGGGGTTGGCCTTGCCGTAGGCAATCAAGTCTTGCACCGACTTCACGGGAAGGCTGTTGTTCACCACGAGAAGGTTAGGTGTGGAAGCGACTAGCGTTACCGGCGTGAAGTCTTTCACCATGTCGTAAGGCATCTTGGCGTAGAGAGAGCCGTTGATGGAGTGCGTGCCGACTGTACCCATGACAAAAGTGTAGCCGTCCGGCGCAGCCTTGGCGGTTAAATCCGCGCCAATATTGCCACCTGCGCCAGGTTTGTTATCGACCACAATGGTTTGACCGAGCTGGGTTTTTTCGGCGATGATACGAGCAAGAATATCGGGTGCACCACCGGTGGGGAAGGTCACAATCATTTTGATCGCGCGGTTGGGATAGGCTTGTGCTTGGGCTTCATTGGAAAGCGAGGCAAGGCACAGAGCCCCGAGCAGCATGGCCTGAAACGGCATAAGAAATTGCCCCCGGCGTTGAGTAAAATGTGCACAATTGTTGTTTTGGATCAAGTTCGTCTCCGAGGATGTACTGAATAGTGTTGGAGTCTTGGCAGTTCGCTAAGGCGACGGACTACAAATTTGCGTTCGATCACTCAACTCACCAACCTGCATATTGTAGGGCGGCTTGGTGCCTTAGGTTATGCGGAGGTTCACGATGTCTTTTGGTCACTCCAAACCCAAACACACTCAGGCACATTTTTATGAGCGTAGGGCCACACCTCGCTTAGGCCAGAAGGTGGATGTGGGCGGGCGGGACAATGCGAACTCGCCGGGCTCACTGATACAAAGGCTGGACCTCTGGCTGCGCAAGCGAATCACTCGCGGCCTCGAAAAGCGTTTTGACCATTGGGTTCAAGACCTCGCCGCGCAGGGCGATTTACCCTTGAAGATCGCGCTTTGGAGTGGCCGCGAATGGTCGCTGGCTCCTCCTGCAAATCAAAAAGTGTGTATTAGAGTTTTATCGCGTGAAGCGATTCCCTATTTGTTAAGTCCAAGCCTTTCAAACCTGGGTGAGGCCTATGTTGAAGGCTTGATCGAAGTAGAAGGCGAGCTTGCCGATATTGTGAGCATGGCCCACCAGCTCGCCAAACGTACCCTCAAGCCCGAAGGCCTGTTAGGACGAGTGGCGCACCGTTATGCACACGCCCAACGCGATGATAAGGCCGCGATTGAACATCATTACGATGTCTCGAATGAGTTCTATCGGCTTTGGTTGGACCCCGAAATGGTGTACTCCTGCGCCTACTTCGAAACCGGCACAGAAACGCTCGCCGAGGCGCAACTCAAGAAGCTCGATCACATCCTCACCAAAGTTCAGGCCCAACCCAATGATCGCCTCCTCGATATTGGCTGCGGCTGGGGGGCCTTGGTGATTCGCGCCGCGCAAAAATTCGGTTGTCGCTGCGTCGGCGTCACACTGTCTGAGCGGCAGTATGCTTTTGCCAAAGCAAGAGTGCTGTCGCTTGGTTTAGAGGATCGGGTGGAAATTCGTCTACAAGATTACCGTGATGTACAGGGCGAATTCGAGCGCATTACCAGCGTCGGTATGTTCGAACATGTGGGCGTCAGCAACTTGCCGGCCTATTTTGATCGCCTTCGCAGCTTACTCACCGACGAAGGATTGGCGCTTAACCATGGCATCACCTCCACGGACGCCAACGACGGGCAAACCGCTTACGGAGGGGGCGACTTTATTGCTCGCTATGTCTTCCCGGGCGGGGAGTTGGCCCACGTCGGCACCGTGCTGTCGTCGATGCAGCGCGGCGGCCTGGAAGTGTTCGACGTTGAGGGCTTACGACGGCATTACGCCACAACCCTGCGCCACTGGGCCGAAAACTTCGAAAGTAAGGCGGCCGTGATTCGCTCCATGGTCGGAGACAAGAAGTACCGCATTTGGCGAATTTACCTTTTGGGCTGTTCGGTCGCTTTTGAGCAGGATGAGATTTCGCTGTTTCAGGTGCTGTGCGGCAAAGCGGGACGGGGAGCCGACCACCAGACTTGGTCTCGAGGCTACATGTACGAGGAGCGTGACTTAATGCACAGGGCGAGTGTGGCGCCTTAGAAATTCGGTGCGCTACATCTTAATTTCGCAGCATCGTGTCGAAAAATTTTACGCTCGTTACATTTTGGGATTTTTCAAAAATGTGAATTGTTAAGCATCGTTAGCGGATTTTTCACCCAAATTGATGATTAACCATCCCCCAAACGGATGAGTTTCAGGCTGTTTTACCTCAAGGGTAGGTGTTAAATGCCTGTCAGTTTGGTAAAAGTAGATTCAATCAATCAAACGGATATAACCAAGATCAAAGTTTGTCGAAGGTTGTTACAAAAATTCATTCTAAACTCACGTCTTAGATTAGGTTTGTTTATTTTCTATCATAAAATCAAAGCGTTGTAATTGTTGGCATGGTTAGTGCTTGTACTTATTCAAGTCGTCACACAATCAAATACCACGGAGAATAGAAATGAAATTTGGTTTTAAAACAGTTTTGGCTTCTGCCACCCTTTCCTTAGTCGCGTTCACTACTGCTAACGCTGCTGTTTTGGTATCTGCCGCGAATACACCCGGTAATGTGGGCGTGGCGTTGTGGGCCTCTTGCAACCCAGCTCAGTCCGCTGGACCAGCGCTTACTGTCACCGCCTGCTTGCCTCCTGACCTCATCAACGTCACCGGCAACGAGAACCTCACTATTAACGGCGGACAAGCTGTTGTCGATGCAGCCGATGGTTTCTTCACTTCAGGCAGCATGACACTTGCTAACGCAGCTCGTGGCTTCAGCCTTCTCGGTTTCAATATCAACTCCACAGCCACTAATCAAAACCCAAGCAGTGTGAGTTTCGTTGTGAACTTCCTGGATGGCGCTGGTGTTGCTGGCTCCTTGTCAAGCGCTGCCTTTACAGTAGGCCCAGGTGGTAACCAGTTCCTGTTCGACACCACAGGCGGTTTCGTCATTACTACAGTTGCATTCACTGCAGCAGCTAATTCGATTGACGACATCAAGCAGATTCGTTTCGACGCCGTTAATCGTCCAACGACCACCAATGTTCCTCTCCCAGGTACACTGGCTTTGATGGGTCTTGGTTTCTTGGCTCTGGCTCGTCGCTTTCGTGCTTGAATAATGTGATCCAACTGAGATGCTGAGCTGAATGCTTGGCTCTCAACTAAATGGCGCCTTTGGGCGCCATTTTCTATTGCGTGACGACCCCGATGCTTAACGCGACAAAACACTGACTGAAGGTTTTTCAGTACGCTATCCTCCAAAGGGATGAGAGGATTAAATTCATTCTTAAACTCCTTGACGTCGTTAGGTTAAAAAGCGCAAACTCATCTCACCCTGTTACGTTAGCGACTTCGTAGTATGCTTCCTTGAGGCTTCGGCCACATCCGTGGTGGTTGCTGCCTCGGTCACTAACGCCACTGGGCGAAATCGTTTACGACGATCACAACGCCTCTGGTTTCGTGTGGCCCATTGCGGCGGAGTTGGGCTCCTGAAGGCTTATAAGAAGACAGTCCTTCTGGGGGGTTATATGTTGAATCATCTATCCATGGGTGAGGCGTCAGCCTTGCCGAGTATTGGCACCTTAAGCGTGCCTTGGTTGAGAAGGGGCGCCGCGATCTCTGCGGCCAGCCTCGTGGTTTTAGGGCTTACGGCCTGTGGAGGAGGAGGCGGCACCGTAGCCGAGCCGCTCGCTGCAGATGAACTCGAAACGATCGTATCGGTGAAGGCCGCGCCTGCCACGTCGCTGCAAGTATCGGGCGCGATTTTCACAACCGAGTCTGCCTGTACAAACACCAATACGAATATCTTTGACACCAAACCAGATGTCTACTTAGATGGCGGCCCACGTAAGGATGGCAGTGCCGGTCTTCCCGATGGAAACTACTACGTTAAAGTGACGGACCCAAGTGGTGCCGTGCTCTTGGGCGCAATGACTCCCGCGCAATTCCTGGCGACACCCGTAGTGGTGGAGGCGGGGAATTTCAAGGTCTGCTATCAACTGATTAAAATCGTGACGCAACCCGATGGCATCGTTGGCTATCTCGATACTCCCAACAATGGGTTTGAGTACAAAGTTTGGGTCAGTCAAGATCCTACCTTCCCCGAGAATCGCACCAAGACCGACAATTTTAAGGTGAAGAGCCAGGACCCAATTATTCCTCCTCCGCCCCCAGTCGGTAAACTTACCGTTGTGAAGTTTTATGATGCCAATGCCAACGGCGTGCTGGATTTTGGTGAGAGTGAAATTGTAGGTTGGAAGGTCAACATCACGCCTCTCTTACCGAACACCGGTGATCAGTACACACCGTACACGGCGCTGGTGCCGGTCCCAGGATCTTATTCGGCATTCGAGTACATGCCGCTCGAGACGAACTGGTATCAAACCAAACCGCAGTTACCCACCACTACTTTGATCGCGAACTTTCCGTCCAGCACGATCAACAACCCCGTCACGCTTTACTTTGGCAATGTGTGCACCGGACCTGGCGGCGGCAAAACGCTTGGGTTCTGGAGCAACAAGAATGGTCAGGCAATGTTTGGTGCCGACGATCTTGCAGCGATGGTTGCGCTAAATCTTCGTAATGCAGACGGATCGCACTTTGATCCAGGAAGCTACGGTGAGTTTAGAACTTGGATACTCTCAGCGACGGCCACCAACATGGCCTATATGTTGTCCGCACAACTGGCGGCCATGAAGTTGAATGTGTTCAATGGCTTAGTCAATGGAGGAAGCCTGTTGTACGCGCCTGGGACGACCTCAGCAAACGCCTTTGGCTTTGCCAGTGTCAATGCGTTGATGACCGAAGCTAATGCATCCCTTGGAACCAATGGGCTGGTCCTGTCCGGCAATGCGGTTCGCAGTTATCAGGAAGCGTTGAAGAATGCTTTGGATAACGGGAATAATAATAAGAGTTTTGTGCAGGCTACAGCTTGTGTGTTTACGTTCTAGGAGAGTTTATTTTGCTGAAGGCGAGATTCAAGTTTTGGAATACTGAACTTGGGTTTTGGCTTTGGCGAGTTAATTTTTGTGCTCCATAGTGTCTGGTTATTTTCGACTTGGTTAGAGACTATTTACCCGCTGAGTTGGCTTGGCTTATATTTTTTCTAACCAAGATCGTAAGCTTGTCATCTGCGAAAGTTTCGGAGAACTGGCCTTTCAAAATTAATAATTGCCTGAGTGGGTTTGCTTTGCCAATGACAACAGTGTTGAACTGGTGGAGATCAAATTTCTTTTCCCAATCCGGTTCCCCACCGATGATCGCGAAGTAGTCCTTGGAGAACTGGTCGGAGAACATATCTGATCGACCGTCGATGAACGCCCTTTGCTCAGGCCATAGCCGCCACGTGAGATATCCGCCGAATCCGTACTGATTAAAAATTGGCCCGGGCGCTGGATGCTTCGTCAAATACTCGATCGCAGAATAGCCAATGATCTCGTTGTGTGCTTTGAGCTGCGCCTCGACTTTATTCGGCAGCAAATAGGCGGTTGCCCCAAGGGCAGTAAGTACCAACGCCCAGTTGATGAGGTATTGAACCACCCCGATATCTTGCGTCGCCCGCGAAACGATCGGCGAGATCCCGAATTTCCGCGTGAAATTATTCACTAGGGTCGGCCATATATCCATTACTGTGCGCGCGTTGAATGCCGTTAGAATGATTGCGAATAGGGGCGCATGCCGTGCGTGTGCTAGTCCCATCATAATGAAAACGAGAGGCAGTCCCAGTTCGAACAATGATGGCTTACTCGCCCGATAGATTTGCATCAGGGTCCATAGGGCAAGCAACACAAAGAAGCTGCTCGAACCCCGATCCCCGAGGCGGGGTGGATGCCACTCAGCAATATATGGAATGATCCACTGCGACAACGCTTTGAATGGGAGGATTAAAAGGTCGACTTTATAAGGGTTGATGCAAGCCGCCACAATTGCCAGCAGCATACAAATCCAAAGCGGCCCAGTCGCCTTCAAGGCTGCTAGCCATGAACTTGGCGATTCCCACAGCCCTTCAAGAAGCATCAAGCCGGCCACCATACCGATAAGTACGATACCCATGATGTAGCCGCCGTGCAAATTTGCCCAAAGTATGATCGAAACCGGAAGGACCCAGATCCACTTTGTCTGTCCCTTATCCTTGAAGCGCAGAAGTACAGCGAGAAAAAACGCAAAAAACAAATAGGTGACAGACTGTGGTCGAGCACCAGCCCACGGCAAGATGACCCCTGCACCCAAGCTCACTAATAGAAGCGAAATAAACTCAGGAGCGTATTGCCGCGAAAACCAATACATCACACCAAGTGTTGAGGTAAAGAGGAGGCCGATGAGGGCCGAAAATGCGCTTGAGCCAACATGCGTGTGAATCCAAAACATTCCGATATCAGAGAGCCAGCCATGGTGCAACCAAGGTGTATTAGCCTGGGACCAAAGGAAGGGATCATTGACGGGTAGCCTTCCATTTTCAATCACCCACTGCCCTGCACGCAAATGCCAGAAGTAATCGGGATCCGCGAGGTCGGACATCAATGTGACGATCATCCCAAGGATAAGAATTGCAGTCGCGGGCAACGTCAGTTTCGGAATCCGGTCAAGCATAAAGTCTCCAAACTACCAGCGACACAAAAGATGGCAATGCGCTTCTTGAATCTAGCATAGCGGCGAATTCGGTGCAGCCAAGGTTTTAATCGCGCGTGCGTGGCATCAAGCCGATGTAGACCGTTCAGCTCGTTTGTGATTCGGAGCGTTCAAAGACTGTTGACTCACGCGTTGACAATATCTTGGTCGATAGACGTAAACCGCTTTATTCAAGCGTCAGCACGAATTCCATAATTTTTGGAGTGCTCGCGATCGTCACCCTTTTTGAAATTTGATCGAAAATGATGCATTCATAGGCCTTGCATTTACCAATGCGTCTGAGAATGAATAATAGTGCGCCCAAACGTGAGAAATCTCACAAGTTTTAGACCTTTAGGCCTCGAGCATCATCTGAACGGGTGATGACAACATCTTTAACACAGCGTATATTTGTTTCAGACGAGGAGTCGTTTAAAGCCGACAAACGGTGGGCCAAAGTAGAAAGACGTTCAGTGACGGGCACCCAAGTTTTTGGTAAACCAGGGGCGAAAAAAGTGATTTCTTTCAAGGTTGTTCTCCCAGGTTTCTTCTCAACCGTATGTCGATACTAGTTTTTTTTAAGGAGAGCAACAATGGTTAAATCGCTTTTTTATCGATTGGTGTGTGAAGATGAGGCGGCCGCAGCTTCTGAGTACGCGATCCTTGTGGCAATCGTTGCCGTGGCAGTTTTTGCGGCGGTCAAGTTATTTGACTTGAATACGATTTTTACAACGGTGAACGGTAAAGTTTCTAATTGTGTGAATGCTGCGACAAGTGCCACGAGTTGCTAGTCTTAAGTTGGACCTTGTCGTATATTTTTTCGGGTCATTTTTTCACCGTGACCTGATGAAAGATTGAAATCAGGCTTTTCTAGCTAGATTTTTGGTGGTGAAAGTTGTTTTTTTTAATTTTTTTCAGGAGTGAAATTATGCTTAAGTCCCTTATCACACGTCTCGTTCGCGAAGAAGAAGCTGCCGCAGCTTCGGAGTATGCAATTTTGGTTGCAGTCGTGGCCGTTTCCGTTTTTGCCGCGGTCAAGCTATTCAATCTAGGGGGTATCTTTACCACCGTTAATGGCAAAGTTACTAACTGCGTCAATGCGGCTGCATCAGCTACTAGCTGCTAGGTTGTTCAGCCTCCTTCCAGGATTGCAGGGTCAAGGTGAACCTGGAGGGAGAGCGGATCGATGAAAGTACTAGAAACGTGGCGCGGCATTTGTTTTGTTTTGATAATGCTTAAGGGCCAGTTACTGGAACTAAACTGGTTTCGGCATTCGATTTTTTGCGAATTCTCGCGTGGTGGTGAAATTGGACTATGTAGAGGTTCTCGGATTTGATCCCAGCCTTCCGGTGGGGGCTTGGTTGGCTCTTTTCATTTTGTTGCTGACCGCTGTCATTCTGGACCTCCGATATCGCCGGGTTCCAAATCTCTTAATTGTAATCGGGCTAATGCTCGGGCTGGGTACGAGTACAAGTTTCCACGGTTCCCTTGGCTCAATGTATTCGATGGTGGGCGCCTTCGTTGGCCTGATGTCTCTCCTCTTGTTTTTTTCCATGCGCCTTTTAGGTGCAGGCGACGTGAAACTCGTCGCAGTGATCGGTTCGTTTGTCGGTCCAAAGGCCATCTTGTGGGTGGTTTTATATACGCTAATTTGCGGTGGCGTTTTATCAATTCTTTGGTTTGCTGTCAGAGGGAAACTTGGCGTTTTATGGGGATCACTAAGAGATTTTTTTGCG
>JANLRI010000434.1:0-3255 GCA_031361565.1 Betaproteobacteria bacterium
GCGCCTTCGGCGGCGAGATTGAACGGTCGGTTCGACGTCATGTTAATTTTTCCCGTGGGTTCCTTGATTTATTTTTGGACAAGATATTCGCTACAGGCCATGGCCATTAGCACTGCCCCGGCAACTCGGTCAAGCTTTTGCGCATCGGTGCTGGTGGCGGTTACAGCCGTCGCGTTTAACGCATCCGTCATTAGCTTCAGATTGGCGGCACTAATGCGACCCGCGCACAGGATCCGGTTTAAGTGTCCTACCAGGACTGAGGCATCGAGCACCAAAGCAAGCTCCTCGGTGTAGGCGGCTTGCATGTCGAGTACGAGCGGGAAGGCGATATCAGTGACGTTTTGGGGGGCCGCGGGATTCCGGACACTAAAGCCGCTACGAATCGTGGTCAGCATAAAATTCAAATAGCCCGATACCGTGGTTTCATTGACGATTTGAAACTCAGGCGCCACCGATTTGCTTGCCGAAAGTGCTGTATTCGGCGGCACGAAACCTGGCCTGAAGAAATTAAACACCGATGGCGAACGTAAAGGGCTTTGGGCAAGGCGGCTAGAGGTGTTGGATGTGTCAGCAATCTTCCAAGAATCAGCGCTCGAAGTGAGGCCAAAGGTTCGCGCCCATTGTATAAATCTGACCATGGGCTCGCGCAATTTGCCGTAGTTTGCGTTGCTCGCATTGAGGGGGTTGCGGGCTTCGTCGTCCAAGAGTATTGCAGACCAAACCGCCTTGAGGTCACCGCGAACACCAGCGCCGTTGTCCTTAAATGCGGCCGCAACTCGGCCGACATAGGCGGGGCTTGGGTTGCTAGTCACTAATCTCTGAATCATTTGCTTCGCGAAAAAGGGACCCGCATTAGCGTGATTGAACAGTGTGTCGAGAGCGATCTTGAGGCCGCTGGGGCCTGAGGTATTAGCGGCGACTGTAGCGCCGAGAAAATTGGCTTCAAGAGTGGAATGATCTGTCGCCAGGAACGACATGCGTTTCGCGGCAAAGTCGCGCGAGACTACGGTGAAGGTGGTGCCATCGTTACGAGTCACCGTAGTCCTTGCCCCGTCCGAGGTATCGAAGTTGTAGCCAGTAAAGACCCGGGCCAGATTGGTCACGTCACCCTGGTTGTAGGAGTCGATCGACTTGCCGCTCCCATCCTTCATCTCCGTGCCATCGGGGTTAAGCTGATATAGACCAAGCGTGAAGAGTTGCATTACTTCGCGCGCATAGTTTTCGTCGGGTACCCGGCCACTCGCATTCTCTTTGCGGTTGCCCTTGGTGTTGAGATAATTACCCATCGCCGGGTTGAGCGTGACTTCCTCTAATAGATCACGGAAATTGCCGAAGGCCTTTTCGCACAGCATGTCCCACCAGCGAGCGTAGGCAAAGTTCTGCCAGGTAAAGGTTGTACCGTTGACACTGACGACGAATAGCTCCGAGAGGGCCAAAGCGACACGCTTGCGCATCGCATCGGGGGCCGACATCAGTTGCTTCCACAATGCAAAGTCAACCGCATAACCATTGTTATAAAACGCAAGCGTAAAGTCGTAGTTGTAGTAGCCGCGCCTCTCCATCCAATCCCAGGCCTTCTCACTCAGAGGCAGGGCGTATTGCTTATTAAGCCAATCGGCAAAGGTGCCTGCGCCACTGGAGCCACGCAGTTGAGTGATCTCGGCTTGGGTTGAGCTGAATTGGGCTTGCTGCAAAAAGCTTGCTGCCTGAGCGTGATCAGGTGCGCTCTTGAATTGATACCCTATGGTGCTGGCTGGCGGTGAGGGAGCGCCTGGGGCCGGAGCGGGGGTTGAATCGATTGGCGCAGTGCTTGGTGTTGGATCGTTACCTGTGCTAGCGGCCGTTCCTCCGACACTGCTTGCGCCGCTGCCGCAAGCCGCCAAGCTCACACTCATGAGTGCTAAGACACTGATCGGCCCGGCCGGGTTGGGTGCTGGCGCGTCAGAAGACTTTTCGATGGGAGTTTTTAGAGTTTCAAGAGTCACGGGAGCTTCCTCTTTTGTGATGTTGAGTATTCGGCGCTAGTGTTGTGACTCACCACACCAGGCTCTATTGGACTTCATTTTGTAGGTAAGTGTCTCTAGTAAAGTTGGGTGATTTAAGTATCATTTGTAACAATTACTCCTGCCTCACTCATTAGGAATCTAGCTTGAATCCAGTGATTCCCTAGATCTTTGTCGTTCGCTCTAAGTTAAAGCCTGGAACCCACGCGTTCGAGTGCACTTCGATAACTATCGCGTTTTGCCTCGGTGTACCCGCTAAGCAGGATACAGATTAGAAGAATTGTCACTCCAGCAAGAATACTCTCCAAAATGCTAGAGGAAACTCCGTCGCTCCAGAGCCCCGTAATCGTGGTGAAGGGGCGATGAAACATATAGAGACTAAAGCTGATACTCGCCAAATAAGTCGCGGGTCTTTGCAAAGGCTCCAATACGTTTTGCAGGGTGCCACTCAAAGATCGCACGGCAATCAGATTACAGGCTACCAGTGCGGCCACGATGTAGTCGGTCACCACTCTTTTCGAATGAGCGAGCCCCCAGAATCCGCGAAGGTTCTGGGTTAGCCAGGAAGCCAGTTGCTCGTCGAGTTGACTTTGACCTAAAGTAATCATGAGCGCGACAGTAAGCACCCAAACTATAACGGCCGATGTCGGTCGCAATTGATAGTGCAAGGCCGAGCGGTTGAGCCACACACCCAAAAGCCAGATCGGAAAAAGCACGAAAATCTGAGGCCCAATTAAAGCAAAAACGGCCAGTACCCACAGGCGTAAGCGAGGCCGCGGGCAATAGAGCATCAGCCCAAACAGCACGTAGTACCAAACCTCATAGCAAAGCGACCAAAAGGGTAGATTCAGGGGCGGAAGCAACTTGAGCGCCCAGGACTCACTGAGAAAGAAGATCGAGCCGAAGAACTTTGGCCAGCTTGCATCTTCAGTCGTTGGAACTGCTCTTATGAAGCCCCAGTCGAATACATCGAGCAAGCCTCGCAACAGAAAAGAAAGCAGAATCGCGGGTAAAGCCACTGACAAAACTCTCGACGCGCGCGCCAGAAAGTAATCCTTCGGACCACGGGTATGGGTGAGCGTTGAATGATGAATCACTAACCCGGACAACACAAAGAAAACAATCACGGCCGTATGCCCCAGCCTATTCGCGTGCGTCCAAGCGGTTGAGAGCCCGTCTCGGTCAAGATGCTCGATAAGCACCAAGAGCGCGGCAACAAATCGCAATAGGTCCAAATAAATCGACATTGAAC
>JANLRI010000052.1:0-2232 GCA_031361565.1 Betaproteobacteria bacterium
GTCGCACACCACGCGTGGGCGGGTTTGCTTCTCACTACCTTGATTTTTTGATCTTTTGCCTCTACTTGGAGAGTCTGTGAAATTTTTAATAGGTTCGGTCTTCATGACCGCTTTCGTTTCAAGCCTACTCATTCCATGTGCAGGCTTTGCGCAGGAATATCCGAATCGGCCCATTAAGATGGTCGTGCCCTATCCTCCCGGTGGGGCCACCGTCGTCATCGGACGGGTAATGGGCGTCAAACTCTCGGCAGCCTTGGGGCAGCCGGTCGTCATTGAGAATCGCGCAGGTGCGGGTGGTAACTTGGGTGCAGCCGTCGTGGCGAAATCGCCGGCGGACGGCTACACTATCTTGATGGGGGCCTTGACCAGCCACTCGATCAACGCCGCACTCAATCCCCAGGGTGTACCTTTCGATATTCAGAAAAGCTTCATCCCGATCTCTATCGTGGGTACGGTGCCCTTGGTGTTTGTCGTTCACCCTAGCGTCAAGGCCAATACACTGGCGGAACTTATCGCCCTGGCCAAGGCCAAGCCCGGTGCACTGGCTTTCGCATCCTCAGGTACCGGCTCGCCTCAGCATCTCGCTAGTGAAATGTTTAAACGCATGGCCGGTGTCGAGGTTTTGCACGTGCCATACAAAGGGAGTGGCCCGGCCATGGTGGATTTAATCGGTGGCCAGGTTCAGGCCATGATCGAGACCGCGCCCTCAGCGCAGCCCCACATCAAATCCGGCAAGATTCGCGCGCTGGCCACCACGACACTACAAGCCGTGGATACCTTGCCTGGCGTGCCGACAGCCACCGAGGCGGGTCTCAAAGGTTTCGAGGTGACTTCGATGTTTGGCCTAGCGGTGCCGGCTGGAACGCCTGAGGCCATTGTCAATCGCCTTAGCATCGAGCTGAAGAAGATCCTGAACGAGCCCGAAGTCAAAGAGTCTTTACTTGCTCAAGGTGCACTTGCGACCTACACCTCACCTCTCGAAGCGAGTCGGGCGATCAGCAACGAGTACAGCAAATGGTTAAAGGTCATTAAAGACGGCAACATCAAGCCGGAATAGGTTACTACTTCGCCGAGTCGACCAGGACTCACCTTCCTCCGCTTTGATATTGCCGACGAGCATTGAGTGAAACGTTTACCCAAGCATTTCCTTAAGCTCGCCTGAATCAATTAATGCTTTCAAGTCTGTCGCCCCACCAACCAAGGTTCCTTTGACAAAAACCATTGGAAAGGTTGGCCACCCAGTCCACAGCTTGAGAGCATTGCGCTCTCGCCATTGATTGAAGTAATTTCCAAACTCAATGTAGTGATAACGCTGCTGAATGGTGTCAAGCATGCCGCGAGCTTTCTTGGGAAATGGGTTCAAGCCCATGCCCACGATCACGACGGGATGCTCGGCGATTGCGTCCTGTACCTTTCGCACGATCTCCAGGTGCAGCTTCGAGACCTTCTCGCGAATGGCGGGATGGATAGCGTTTTCTTCGAGGATTTTGCGTGGCACGTTAATCTCGTCCTAACCCATTTGCGTAACAAACTTAGTGACCAAATAGCCGTCGAAGGTCTCCATGCCACCTTCACTGCCAATCCCGCTGTCCTTGACGCCGCCAAAAGGGGTTTCGGCCAAGGCCTGCCCAAAATGGTTGATGTTGACCATGCCAGCTTCGATGCCGTTTTGAATCGCTAAAGCGTTGGCAGTATTGGTTGTGAATGCGTATGAGGACAGACCATAGGGGAGACTGTTGGCGCGACGAATCGTGTCCGGCAAGTCTTTGTAAGGCACGCACGAGGCGATCGGGCCGAAAGGTTCCGAGGTCATCAACATGCTGTCGTCTGGAGCATTGGTGATCACAGTAGGTTCAAAGAAGAATCCGCCTCCAGACATCTTGTTTCCACCCATTTCGATTTTGGCGCCGCGATCATTGGCATCGCTGACGAAAGCCTCCAAGGCGGGAACGCGACGTTGATGGGCAAGCGGGCCCATCTTGGTGTCCGCCGCCAGGCCGTCCCCCACCTTAAGGGCTTTGGTGCGGTCAAGAAAGCGCGCCATGAATTTGTCGAAGACCTGCTCCTGAATGTAAAAGCGTGTCGGCGATACGCACACCTGACCGGCATTCCTGAACTTGAATCCACTCAAGAGGTCGGCGGCCCGTTCGACATCGGCGTCGGCGCACACGATCACCGGTGAGTGACCACCTAACTCCATGGTGCTACGTTTCATATGCTTAGCGGCCATCG
>JANLRI010000497.1:0-9037 GCA_031361565.1 Betaproteobacteria bacterium
AAAATCGCGACTTTTGGTTTGTTTGTTTCGACAAGGAGGCGATCTCCTTAGTGGACTACTTGGCCGGTCGTGCTGCCGCCATTGACGCTGACAGCTTCCTGTAATGTGGGTATGTCCGGGTGGGTGCTAACTCGTTTGCCTGAAGTGACGGCCAAAAGCTTGAGGGTTCCGGCCTTCACATGGGGTGCATATTGAGGCAGGTTATCGAGACTATAAGTAATTTCACCAGCAAGCCGAGCCGTCAAATTGGCCGCCGTTCCTTTGTAAGGCACGTGGATCGCTTCAACACCGATTTTTTGGGAAAGGAGTACGCCGCAAAGGTGGGAGGTAGTGCCAGAGCCTGCCGAGCCTTAGAGGGCCTGCTTCGGGTTTGACTTGAGATAGGCCACCAGATCGGACACGCTATTGATGCCGCGATCACTACGCACCGCCAAGGCATTGCTTAAGGTCGCGATTCTTGCTACGGCGGAAAGCTCCCGCCTGGGGTCAAAGCTTGGTTTCTTATACGAGCCGGCCGAGATCATTCGAATAGGGCGCGACGGCCACACTTCCTGCCCGCTCACCCTTCCAAAGCCGCTCGGGCAGGGTAGCAAGGCGGAACCCGGCAAAGCCGAGGCGCGCTTTAAAATGCTACGACAGTCAGGCGTCATGGTATGGCATCCGTTATGAAATCAAGAACTGATCCAGGAACCGGTGTGCTAACAACGTGAATCAGTAATGCAAACGGTATCACGATCCCGAGGTTAAGATCGCGCCAACAGTTAATCGACCTGTGCACCCGACTGCCTAACCAACTCGGCCCATTTTGTAATCTCACGTTGGGCGAAGTTGCCAAGCTCAGTGGGTGCAATCGTACTTTTCTCCACACCCTGCGCACTAAGCTTTTGCATCACTTCAGGCGTGGCAAGCACGGCACTCAACGAGCTTCGCAATCGGTTCAAAATAGGTGGGGGTGTCGCGGCGGGTGCGTAAACCATGAACCAAGCCACGAGGTCGAACGTACTACCCACTAGCTCACTGATCGTTGCAACTTCAGGGGCGGCCACGCTGCGCTGTGCACTCGAGACACCGAGGGCGCGAAGTTTGCCGGCTTTGATGTGAGGTAAAACGGCTGCAGGGTGGTAAAACATGAACTGAGCCTGCCCCGACATAACATCGGATAGGGCTAAGCTACCTTCCTTATAGGGGACATGGACCATTTCGCCGCCGCCAAGTTGCGACTTCAATAGTTCCCCTGCAAGATGCCCGGAGGTACCATTGCCCGCCGACGCAAAGTTGAGGCCTGGCGGTTTAACAGCAGCGGCAGCAAGATCTTTGAGTGACTTAAAAGGCGAGGCGGCGCTCACCACTAAGAGTGTAGGAGTCTGCCCAACAAGCGCGATGGGTGCAAAGTCGCGTACCGGGTCATAACCCAATTTGCGATACAAGGCTTTGTTGATGGCATGCGTTCCCACCGTGCCCATGACGAGGGTGTATCCGTCAGCAGGCGAGCGCGCGACCAGCTCAGTGCCGATCGTGCCTCCAGCACCCGCCTTGTTTTCTACAACAATGGATTGACCAAGCGATCGCGCGAGGCCTTCTGCAACGATCCGAGCAACGGTATCTGTCGTTGTGCCTGCGCCGAAGGGAACGAGTAATTTGAGCGGACGCACGGGATAGTCAGAACCTTGCGCGGCGCTGGGCAGCGCAATCAGTAGCCCGGCGCCTAGAAGTGCTAGGGTCATAGCGCGGCGTAGAAAAGTCATAGAACCTCTTGCAAGTTTGAATTCAGCGTTTGTGCACGTTGGGCCACAATGGGCGCTACGAAGGGAGAAGCCGAAACTCGCGCAGAATCTCGGGGATTCAAAGTCTTTGCCTCCGATAAGCCTCAATACTCATTCAATTTTGATATTGGCCGCTCGAATCACGTTACCCCAAATCTCACGTTCACTCTTAAGAAAGCTGAGCAGCTCGCTTCCCGACATCGCTCTTGGGTCAGCCCCCATTTGAAGTAGTTTTTGCTTAGTCTCGGGTAGCGCCATAATCTTCATCGTCTCCGCGGCGATTAAACGAACGGCCTCGAACGGCGTGCCCTTTGGCGCAAAGATCACGTTCCAACCAGAAATAGCGTAGCCGGGAACACCTTGCTCCGCCACTGACTTCACACCGGGCAAAAGCTCACTGGAGAAAGGCGTCGTAATGCCTAAGGCGTTCATCTTGCCGCTCGCAACATGCGCCCGAATCGAAGCCACGGTATCTGCCATGAACTCAATCTGACCTCCCATCACATCGGTCACGGCTTGGGCGCTGGCCTTGTATGGCACACCATAAAGCGGAGCCTTCGCTTGCATCTTGAATAGCTCAAGAGTGGCGCGGGAAGTCGTGGTGGTGTAGGCCACATTGATTTTGTCCGGTTTAGCTTTCGCGGCGGCGATAAGCTTGGCAATCGTGTCGATCGGATTACCCGGAGTGGTCGCAAACGCCAAGGGCAAGACCCCTGTCATCACCACGGGCTCAAAATCTGTCTCTGGATCCAAGCCAAGGTTCGGATATAAAAAAGGGGCCGCCGCATGGGTGCCATTGGTGCCCATCAAGAGCGTGTAGCCATCCGCTGGTGCTTTGGCGACTTGGAGCGTGCCGATATTGCCACCAGCGCCGGGTTTGTTTTCCACAAACACGTTTTGCCCAAGAGCCTTAGACAGCAGATCGGCAATGTAGCGCGCCGCCACGTCCGTTCCCTGCCCGGCGGCGTATGGCACCACCAGCTTAATGGGTTTATTGGGGTACGTCGACGACTGAGCATGCACTTCTTTTGGCGTAACAACAGCAAACACCAGAAAACAAAGCGCCGTTAGGAAAGCAGCGCGCATAGAGTGGCGACGAATCATGGCGTGTCCGTTCAAGTAGGTATCCAGTGCAAATAATCTAGACTTAGGCTAATAGGACTTCGGTAAGCCAAGCGCTTTCTCAGCAATAAAGTTCAAAATTAGCTGCGGCGAGATGGGTGCGATCCGAGTGAGCATAACCTCGCGCAAATACCGCTCGACGTGAAACTCCTTCGAGTAGCCCATGCCGCCATGGGTCAGCATGGCCGTTTCACAGGCGCGAAAACCTGCTTCAGCGCACAGGTATTTGGCGGCATTGGCTTCGACGCCACAAGGCTCACCTTGATCGTAAAGCCAGGCCGCACGCAGCATCATCAAGTCGGCGGCCTCCAACTCCATCCATCGCTCCGCAAGCGGATGTTGGATGCCTTGATTCTTACCAATCGGTCTATCAAAAACGATGCGATCCTTGGCATACTGAGCGGCCTTCTTTAGCGCGATTCGCCCCAAGCCGATTGCCTCAGCACCGATGAGTACCCGCTCAGGATTCATGCCATGCAAAATATATTCGAAGCCTCGACCCTCTTCGCCGATACGATTCTCAATCGGAATTTCCAAATCATCGATAAAGAGCTGGTTCGAGTCCACGGCTTTGCGACCATGCTTGGCAATTTCATGAACCACGATCTTCTCGCGATCAAAGTCGGTGTAGAAGAGGGTCAGGCCTCGCGAGGGTGCGGCCGGGTCAGGCTCAGCGGTGCGGGCAAGCAATAGAATCTTGTTGGCCACCTGGGCAGTCGAGATCCAAATCTTCTGGCCATTGACCACATAGCGGTCCCCTTTGAGTACAGCACGTGTTTTGAGCTTGAGGGTATTCAAACCGGTATTAGGTTCGGTAACCCCAAAGCAGGCCTTGTCTTTTCCTGCGATTAACGGAGGCAGAAAGCGCGCTTTCTGCTCGCTTGTACCGTTGACAACCACCGGATGCAGGCCAAAGATATTCATATGTACGGCCGACGCACCGGACATCCCGGCCCCAGACTCCGAAATGGTGCGCATCATGATCGCGGCTTCCGTAATGCCCAGGCCGGCACCACCGACCTCAGTGGGCATAGCAATGCCTAGCCAGCCCGCATTGGCAAGCGCGGCATGAAAATCGTGAGGAAACCCACCCTCCTCGTCCTTGCGCCGCCAATAATCTGCATCAAAGGGCTTGCAGATAGTTTCGATGGCTCTCTGAATTTCGAGCTGGTCGTCCGTATACGAAAAATTCATGAGGCGCTCCGGGAATTGGCTTGCACAACTCCAAGTTTTATCAAGTCAGCAATTTGTTGATCGGTATATTTCATTTCGGCTAATACCTCGCGAGTGTGTTCGCCCAAGCTTGGCGGGCGCTGGCGTCCGCCTGGCCGCTCGCCGTCAAATCTAAGCGGTTGCGACACCCCCTTCAAGACACGTCCATCCGTACCAGGATATTCATACACCATCTGAGAAGCTAGCGTATGGGGATGTGCCGAAAGCTCGCCGAGCGAATGCACCGGCGATCCGGGTACACCGGCTTGATCAAGCACCTTGAGCCAATCGTCACGTTGACGAGTGCGCAAGAGTGTGGCCACTTCGGCGACGCATTGGGCGCGATGGGCCACGCGATCAGCATTGGTCAAATACTCAGGCCGTTGGGCAAGCTCTGGCACACCCGCGAGCTGACAAAATTTGACCCATAGTGAATCATTGGCCACACCGAGAATCATGGGGCGATCAGCCGTGTCAAACACTTGATACGGGCACAGAGATTCATGCCCCGAGCCAGCCCGTATCGGCTCGGTGCCGCGTTGCCAAAAGCCTTGCAAGAAGTAGGCGAGAAAAGCCACAGAAGTATCGAATAGTGAGGCATCGACCTTCACGCCCAGCCCAGTCCTGGCACGCTCCAGGAGACCGCCCAGAATACCAATTAAAGCGTGCAAGCCGGTCCCTTGGTCGACCGGAGAAAAGGGACTCCGCCCCTGCGGACCGCCAGGCTCGCCGGTGATCGAGATCATGCCGCTGAAGGCCTGCAACACCACATCAAAGCCCTTGCCGTCGCGCATCGGACCAACCGTACCAAAGCCGGAAATGCTGCAATAGACTAGCCGAGGGTTGAGAACCTTGAGTGCTTCATAGTCGATACCCAAGCGCCCAGCAACACCAGGCCCAAAGCTTTCGACCACCACATCCGCTTGCGTCGCGAGTTTCTGGCAAATCTCCAGCCCTTGCGGCGATTTCAAATCAAGGGCAAGACTACGTTTACTGCCGTTGGCGCTCATAAATACCGTGCCCTCACCACCTTCGAAAGGTGGCCAGCGCCGGGTATCGTCACCGCTACCGCAAGGCTCAATCTTTGTGACCTGCGCGCCCAAATCGCTCAAGTATTGTGTGCACAAGGGGCCAGCCAGCACCTTCGAGAAATCAAGCACCCGAACACCGGTAAGTGGAGCGAAGCGATTCAAGAAGTTTCCTTGGGAGTATAGTAAAAAGAGTGACTTTGAATAAGATAGGGCCAGAAGATATGACGCATAGCGAAATAAAGCCGCAGGCCGCCGATTCTCAAGAAAAAGAACTGAAATACATGCGCTCCTTGCTCTTCGTGCCCGGCGACAGCGAGAAAAAGCTCAGCAAGGCAGCATACAGCTCGGCCGACGCGCTGATTCTCGATCTTGAAGACGCAGTCACTGCCGCTCGTAGGCCGCTCGCTCGTGACATCGTCCTCAATTATCTGCGCGGGCGCAGCAAGAACAGCGGTCAGCAGACCTGGGTTCGCATTAATCCTCTCGCCGATCGAGTAACCAGTCTGGCAGATTTGGCAGCGATCATCGCGGGTGCGCCAGATGGAATCTTGCTGCCCAAGGTTGGTTCGGCCAAAGACGTGGTGATGCTTGATCATTGTTTGAGCGCACTGGAAACGCGCGAAGGCGTAGCGCTTGGCACGGTTCGTATCATTCCGGTCGCAACTGAAACGCCGCAGGCGGTCTTGGCACTGTCGAGTTATCAGGGATGCTCGCCACGTCTGGTCCCCAGGGTTGTATCCCCCACTGAAATACCGACCACCAGGCCTAGGGTGAAGGCGCTGTTCACGATACGTTGACCAAACTCAGTGTGCTCCTTGTAGTATTCCTCATCGAGATGCAAGGCGGCCGGATTGTGCGTTAATGCACTGAAAAAAACATTGTCAGCCTCAGTCACCGTGCGGCGAATGGGATGGCGAAAAATCTTGCCAACGGTGAGTTCCTCAAAATATAGTCCGGCCATGAAAGGCTCCAATGAATAAAACAACGAATGAAACAATTTATTCCGACAACGACCCAGGCTTATGGCGACTTCCGGGATCACTTTCTTGATGGCCCAGAGGTGCTTTTCAACAATAGTATGCTAGCGTACTACAATTCATTGACTAACGTAGACTGGTCTTGCGGTCGATCACCGCAAGTTAAGTAACCTTCATCTAAACAACCAATTCCGAAGAGCGAACTCGAATGGCTGAGCCTAAGCGTGCAAGACCCCAACCCACCCCTGAGACCGCCCATTTTTGGGACGGCACTCGAGCGGGCGAGCTACGTCTGCAGCGCTGCGATAGCTGTAGTCACATTTACTTTCCGCCGCGACCGTTCTGCCCGGCTTGTGCCTCCCGAGCAGTATCGGTGTTTGCCGCTTGCGGACGCGCCAAGCTACACAGCTATGTGATCAGCCATCGCGCGGCGCCGGGTTTTAAGGTGCCCTACTCAATTGCCGTCGTCGAGTTGGAGGAAGGCCCCCGCATGATGACCAATATCGTCAATTGCCCGCAGACGCCCGAGGCTCTCCAGCTCGACATGCCGGTGGAAGTGGTGTTCGAAGCGCTCGATGAAGCCATCTCTCTCGTCCATTTTCGTCCCACCCAGAGCTAAGCCATGAAACCAGGTTCAATCGCGGTCGTTGGCGCAGCCGAAACCACCGAGCTGGGAGTGTTACCCGGCATTTCCGAAATTCAATTACATGCTGACGCCGCCTTGAATGCTCTGCGCGACGCTGGGCTCAAACCCTCTGACATCGACGGCCTTGCGACCGCCAACCATCAGCCTCAGTCCATCGCGCACTATCTTGGTATTACCCCGACCTGGGTGGACGGCACGTCGGTGGGAGGGTGTTCATTCATGCTCCATGTGCGTCACGCCGCGGCAGCGATTGCTGCAGGCTATTGCAAGACAGTGTTGATCACTCACGGTGAAAGCGGGCGCTCGGGAATCGCTCAGGTACGTGCACCGGCGATTGCCTCAAGCTTGGTGGGTCAATTCGAGGCCCCCTTTGGCACCTTTGGACCGCCGAGCCTGTTCACCATTCCGGTCATGCGCTATTTGAAAACCTATGGCTTGAATGAATCGCATCTCGCCAACGTGGCCGTGATCCAACGGGAATGGGCGGCAATGCATCCGCGCGCCAGTTTTCGTAAACTCATCACGGTTGACGATGTTCTAGACTCCAAAATGATCGCCTATCCTTTTCGATTGCTGATGTGCTGTCTGGTGACCGACGGCGGGGGCGCCCTAATTCTCACCTCGGCCGAGCGCTCCAAAGACATGCCCCAGCCGCCGGTGTATTTGCTCGGCACCGGCGAGAGTGTGGAGACACCGATGGTGAGTCAAATGGCCGATTTCACTACCTCGCGAGCTTTTCGGATCGCCGGGGCCAGTGCCTTCGCAGAAGCTGGCATTAAACATCACGAGGTCGATCACCTCATGATCTACGATGCCTTTGCGCATTTGCCGCTGTACGGCCTGGAGGATTTGGGTTTCGTCAAACCTGGTGAAGCGGCTGGCTTCATTGCTGAGCGCCATACCGCTCCGGGCGGAAAACTACCGATGAACACCAATGGTGGGGGCTTAAGCTATATGCACTCCGGCATGTATGGCATGTATGCGCTGCAAGAAAGCGTGCGCCAGATGCGTGGCATTTCGCCTGCACAAGTGCAAGGTGCGCAGATCTCGGTGTGTCATGGCGTAGGTGGAATGTTCGCGGCCAGTGGAACAGTGATATTCTCGAAAAATCGTCCGCAATAGGGGCGATAGATAGGGGCAATAGATAGGGGCAACGCCCGGGGTCTGCAATCAAGGAGCTAGCCATGGCCAAGTACGACAGTTTTCTGATGAATTGCTGGTATGTCGCGGCTTGGGACCACGAGCTCATCGACGGCAAGCTTTTAGCTCGGACGATTCTTGAAGAGCCGATGTTGCTCTACAAAGGAGACAGCGGCCGCGCGGTAGCTCTCGATAATCGCTGTTGCCATCGCGGTGCCAAGTTATCGAATGGTCGGCTTGAAGGTGATTGCGTACGCTGCATGTACCACGGGCTGAAGTTTGATGCTACCGGTAGGTGCATACAAATTCCGGGGCAGGATAGCGTGCCCGAAAAAATGGGCGTACGAAGTTATCCCGTAGCGGAGCGCGACCACATTGTTTGGGTATGGATGGGCGAGAGCGCCCTAGCCGACCCAAACTTGATCATCGACATACCCTACCTTCGTGACCCGGCCTGGCGAGGGATTGCCGACTACATGCATTACCAAGCGGACTTTCGCTTGATCGTTGACAACCTGGCAGACTTTTCTCATCTCGCCTTTGTACATACTCACACCCTTGGCGGTTCAGAAGACTATGCCTTCAAGACTAAACCCGTGGCCGTTGAGCGCCTGGACAACGGCTTTCGGGTCGAGCGCTGGAGCATGAATACCGCGCCTCCGCCATTTCACAGGATGGTGGTGCGCGATGATGCCTTACTGGATCGGCGAAATATCGGGCTGATGCATGTTCCGGGTGTTTTCTTTTTAGAAACACTTTTTGCCCCTGCCGGAAGTGGTGCCGAAAAAGCCCATGCTGAAGGCAGCATCGAAGGCACGAAGCAGTATCGCAATTGTCAGTTCTTTACCCCGGAAACCCGCAACAGCACGCACTTCTTTTGGAACTACTTACACAACTTCAGTTTGCAAGATCCGACCATCTCGCAATCGCTCCATGACAGCATGGTGCGCGGCTTCATGGAAGATAAGTTCATCATTGAAGGTCAACAAGAAATGCTTGATGCCGACCCAGACTTCAAGATGCATGGTATCGCCGCTGATGTTCCCTTGGCGCATTTCCGCCGTGTCTTGCAAAAGCGTATCGACCAAGAGCGACAAGCCAAAAGGCGATGATCCTGCGCGTGATCCGGGGAGTGCAGGAAGGCGC
>JANLRI010000521.1:0-14543 GCA_031361565.1 Betaproteobacteria bacterium
TTTTGCGCCGGCGCCGATCTAAAACGCCCGCCCGGTCAATCCACCGATGGGAGTCGTGCGGTTCCCTTTCCCGATTTGCTCAAGCGCATTATGGACAGCCCTAAGCCGGTGATCGCTGCCGTGAATGGCGCGGCCTTTGCAGGCGGACTAGGCCTCGTGGGTGCGGCCGATATCGTCATTACCGTGGATGAAGTCCTGTACAGTTTCTCCGAGGTTCGCATTGGGGTGATTCCGGCGATTATTGCTGTGGTGTGCATGCCTAAGTTAGGTCAACATCACGCTATGAAATTGTTTGTCACTGGTGAGCGCTTCAGCGGTCGTCGTGCGGTGGAAATGGGCTTCGCGCATCGTGCGGTCCACCAAGATCAGTTGCGCAGCGCGGTGCAAGAGGAGGTCGACATGATTTGCCTTGGCGGCCCCATTGCCGTTATTGAATGCAAGAAGCTCGCCCGTCGCGTGCCCCAGCTCACCATTGACGAGGGCTTGGCGGAGATGGCTATCTGGAGCAAGCGCATGTTTGGAACACCGGAGGCTGCCGAGGGCATGGCGGCGTTTCGCGAAAAGCGTAAGCCTTCATGGATCACAGGGTAATCGGGAACACAGGAAAGAACATCGAATGAGCGCAAGCATGTCCCAGGACAATAAAACTCAAACCCGCTCGCCTACTCAAGCGTCGACCACGGCTGAGCTAGACGCCTTTCGTCAAGAGGTGCGCGCCTGGATGCAGGCCAATCGCCCCGCTGACCCAGGTTTCTTGCTACCCGAGTCTTTTATGGAGGTGGGCAACGACGCACAGTTTGAGTTTTTGCGTCAATGGCAACGCAAGGTTTACGAGGCAGGATACCTCGGTATGGCTTGGCCGACGCAGTACGGTGGAGGAGGTAAGGCGCAGGCCTATCAAGACATCGTTAATGCCGAGATGGCGAATTTGAAAATGCCCTTTGTGCCCAATACAATTGGGCTTAATTGGGCTGGGCCTCTCATTCTCGCCATTGGTACCGAGGCCGAAAAGCAGTCCTACATTCGCGGCATACTCAGCGCCGATGACATCTGGTGCCAAGGTTTCTCTGAGCCGGATCAAGGCTCCGATCTTGCCAACACTCAAACGCGGGCGATGCGCGATGGCGATCACTATGTGATTAGCGGCTCAAAGATCTGGACTAGCTTAGGCAGCTATGCCAAGTACATGATTTTGCTGGCTCGCACCAATCCTAAGGAGCCGCGTTACGCCGGGCTATCGTATTTTTTGGTGCCGATGCACACCCCCGGGATTGAAACGCAGCCGATCAGAAAACTGACCGGCGAATTCGGCTTTACCCAAACCTTCTTTCGGGACGCAAAAATACCTGCGAGCTGCCTGATGGGCAAGGAGGGCGAAGGCTGGAAGATCGCCATGATGACGCTCACCTTCGAGCGTGCCGTCACCGGTGGCCAGGCTGGGGGCATTGCGCGTATGGCGCAAAGCGTCGACGATATTGTCGCTCTGGCCAAGAGCTCAAGACGAGATGGCCGTCCTGCACTTGAAGACCCCATGATTCGCGATCAGATGATCCGCTTCATTGTTGAAGATCAAGGTGATCGCTTGTGTCAGTCGCGCTCCGAGATTCCCGCTTTGTGCTCCGAGCGCCCAAGCGCTATTGGGCTGTCGGCGAAGCTAAGGCGTAGTGAACATATGCGCCGACTCTATCAGTTCTCGCTCTCCCTCCAGGGCGCGAATGCGCCGCGCTGGATCGGCGACAGCGCGGCGGTGGAGGGTGGCAAATGGCAGCGTGCCTATTTTAATTCTTTCTCTAGCACCATCGGTGGCGGTACGAGCCAAATCCAGGCCAATATCATCGGCGAACGCGTGCTTGGCCTGCCTAAGGATTAAGGGGAGGGCATTGCGATGAACGAACTCAGTACTCTGATAACCTTTAGCGAGGAGCAGGCCATGCTCCTTGAGGTCGCCAATAGCTTTTGCCGCGACAAATCGCCCGTCAGTGTAGTACGTGCACAGCTAGCGAGCGAGGATGGTTTTGATCGTGCACAGTGGCTTGCAATGGTCCGCCTGGGTTGGTCCGGTATTGCCGTGCCCGAGCACTTTGGGGGAACTGGCCTGTCTTTGGCCGAAGTTGCAACGATTACAGAGCCAATGGGGCGGTACCTAATGGCCACACCTTTTTTGAGTACCCAGCTATTCATTCAGGGCTTGTTGGCGGGTGGCAGCGATGCACAAAAGATCGCGGCACTCGGAAAAATCTGTGATGGTGCGATTGGCAGCGTTGCCACGTTTGAGTGCGATGGCGACTGGAACCTCTTTGAGATCGATGCTCGCGCGGTCATGAATGGTCAGACCGTGAGTTTGAGCGGCGTAAAGACACTGGTGTGTGATGCGGGCGTGGCGGAGTTTCTCTTGGTCTCGGTCTGCCTTGCAGGCGAGCCTGCCCTGGTGCTCTTGTCGGCAGCGGAGATCGCCGCCACGCGGCGAAGTCGCGAAGTCATCATTGATGAGACCAGGCGTAGTTTTCGGATTGATCTTGATGGGCTAACGGTGCCTGTGAGCTCATTGATCACCGGTAGGAACGCAACGGCCGCACTGAATGCGATTCGAGACGCTGGCCTTCTCTTGGTATCCGCCGAGGCCGCAGGTGGTATTGCCGGTGCGCTCGACGTGATTGTAGGGTATCTGAATCTGCGCACCACCTTTGGCCGCAAGATAGGTAGCTATCAGTCGCTAAAGCACACTAGTGCCGAAATTCTGATTGGCCTGGAGCGTTCGCGCTCCCACCTCTATCATGCCGCCTCCTTGCTTGCGGCGGGCCAAGACGCTGACATTGCCCTACGGATGGCCAAGGTGGAGTCCAGCGACAGCTTCGCCCTCGCCGGTGATCGCGGTGTGCAATTTCACGGGGGATTCGGCTTTACCTATGAGTGCGATGCGCAGCTTTTCCTGCGTCGCGCCCTATGGTTGCAATACAGCTTTGGCGATGCCACGCATCACCGCCGACGCTTGGCGGATCGGCTGCTCGCGAGCCCCTCGTAAGCGCCGTAGCGGTCCAGTAAGATATGCCGCACTTTCCTAAGTTCTTCCAAGATGGGTACCAAAGAACCGGAACGTCCTGTCCCAAGCAAGCTGAGCCCAAGCGGCATCGTATTGAGTCACAGCGATACGGCCTGGGCCTTGCGCCGTCTCATTGGCGAAGCCATGATAGGCGAGATAGCGATGTGACTCTAGCTTTACATGGGCGGCTTGGAGTTTTGCTTCAAGTGCGTCCACACTGGCAATCGGAAAAGCCTGATCCTGGGTAGCCCAATGCGCCATCATGGGCATGGTGATTTTGCTGGCGTCCACAAACTCCAGCGGTGGCAAGCCATACCAAACCACACCGGCATGGGCTTCCGGGGCCATCGTCAGAGATAAGATCGTAAGCGCCCCACCCATGCAAAAACCAGTAACCCCAACCTTGTCGCCCGATTGGGCGAGGAACTGCATCGCACCGCGCACATCTTGCGATGCCGCGTCTGCAAAGTTAAGGGCCGTCATTAAGTGATGAGCCTCTTCAGCTTCAACGGTCAACTTGCCGCGATAGAGATCGGGTACCAGCGCAGTGAATCCTGCCGCCGCCGCACGATCCGCCACGCCACGAATTTGGTCATTCAAACCCCACCATTCTTGGATCACGACCAAGGAGCCTATAGGGTTGCTGGCCTTAGCCAGATAGCCTTGTACGCTTTGCCCGTCTGGACGGGGGAAACTGATCATGGAGCCCATGGTGTTGTCCTTTGTGTTGTGCAATGGATGTGATGCTACCTGAGGTTAACGGCATGTGCGGTCGGTAACCACTGAAATTGTTCTGGTGGGGCGAAGGTCGCCAACTTCGCTCATAGAAACAAGTCTTGCCATCAATTTTTGCAGGAGCGTTTCAAGAATTTGTTGTATGGTACGAGTTCCCTGAAGGCTCCGCAGTTCCCACGATGGAACTGTCCCCCAAGCGGATTAGGGTATCTAAGTCACGATTACGAGGAGTATGAGATCCCTAAATTTGTTTGTACTCGGTGCGTTAAGCAGTGGAGCCATGTTGGGTTCCCCGGCGGCGCAGGTTCAAAGTTATCCGACGCGACCCATCAAAGTTATCGTCGACGGCCCCGCCGGAGGAATTAATGTTATCTGGACCAGACGCTATACCCAACGCCTCAGCGAGGCCTTTCAGCAGCCGGTGGTGGTTGAAAATCGCCCGGGCGCTTCTGGAAGTATCGCCGCTGAAGCCCTTGCTAAATCCCCCGCCGACGGCTACACGCTCATGTACGGCGGCATGAATCCGATCGTGGCGTTTCCCGGAGCGGGAGGGGCGGTGCGCTACGACCCGGTGAAGGATTTCAATGGTGGTGCCCTGGGCACGATGGGCTATCCATTGTTTGTTGCGAGCGCGGCGAGTGGGATCAAATCCATCCCCGACCTTTTGCAGCGCGCCAAGGCGAAGCCGGACGATATCACCTGTGGTACCAGCGGCCAAGCTGGGGTGCAGCATTTTGCTTGCATGATGATCGGAAAAGCGCTGGGCATTCAAATGCGTCCGGTTCACTACAAAGGCGGTGCTGCCGCCCTGCTCGATGCGGCATCGGGGCAGATTACCGTGTCAGTGGGTTACACGGCTGAAACGGAACAAATGGTCACCATTGGCAAGCTGATTCCTTTGGCTGCTATGGCGCCTAACCGGCTGCCGCGTTTCCCCAGCGCACCTAGTTTTGCGGAGGCTGGCTATCCTGGCTTAGAAGTCCCAAGCTTCGCGGGTTTCTTTTTTCCGGCCGGTACTCCTCAGCCGATTATCGAACGGTTTAATGCTGAAGCTATCAAGACCATGGCTCGGGCCGACATGGGCGAGTTCGTCAAACAAGCGGGCGGATTTTACTCACCAATGAAGGCAGCGGAGTTCGGTGATTTCGTGGCCAAGGAATTGGCCAAGTGGAAGCGTATGTCGCAAGAGACAGGAATTCGGGCTGAGCAGTAGCAATACCCCGGAGGGAGACCTAATGAATACCCAGTACTACACCGCCAGTAGCCTCGATGGTTTCATCGCCACTGAGGATCACTCGCTGGATTGGCTGTTCCAACTCGGCGACGTCAATCAAACCAGCTACCCAGAATTCATTCAGCAGGTGGGCGCTCTGGCGTGCATTATCAAGTACCCACTCGTCCTGTCCAATCGTAGGACTGTGAGATGAGCGCAATCACGGCCTGGCATGTTGTCTTGAGGAGCTATTCCAGATGATGCCTAGCAATGCCCTCGCCAAAGACCCGCTCGACATTATCTTGAGGGCCCATGACTTTGCGACAATCATAAAAGCGCGCGCCGATGAAATGGAGCAGGTGCGGCGCATGCCTGCGGACCTAGCGCGTGGACTGGCGGACATTGGTGTGTACCGAATGTTGCGCCCGCAAAATATTGGCGGGCTCGAATGTTCATCGGAAGTTTTTCTTAAAACCATTGAGATACTCTCGGTTGCGGACGCTTCCGCCGGGTGGTGTGCAATGATCGGTGCAACCTCGGGCATCTACTCCGCCTACCTGCCACAGGACATTGCGCTTGAGGTTTACGGCCTGGGTAATGATGTTCTGACCGGTGGTGTTTTTGCGCCCATGGGGCAAGCGATTCTTAAGGGCGATCTTTTTGAAGTGACCGGACATTGGCGCTGGGCGAGTGGCAGTCAAAACTGTCAGTGGTTGAATGGTGGTTGCGTGGTCATCGAGGGCGGCGAAGTACGTAAACTCTCCAACGGCAATCCGGAAATTCGCGCAATGATTTTCCCGCGTGGCGATGCCGAGCTGATCGACACCTGGCACACCATGGGTCTGCGCGGTAGCGGTAGCGGCGACATGAAGGTCAGTGGCATTCGCGTGCCCAAGGGGCGCAGTGTATCGCTCTTGGTCGATAAGCCGCAGTCGAATGGTGCCCTCTATATTTTTCCAGTATTCGGGCTACTCGCACTAGGCATTGCGGCGGTAGCCTGCGGCAACGCCAGAGCGGCGCTTGATGAGTTTCGCGATTTCGCTGGCGGTGCTCGCACGGCTGGAGCACGGCGGGTTCTCGCGGAACGTGCACCTATACAACAGTCCTACGCTGAGATGGATGCACGTCTACGCTCAGCCCGAGCTTTTCTTTTGGATGAAGTGGCTCAGGCCTGGGCCTCTGCTCAAGCCGAGGGACGAATCGCACTGGAAACGCGTGCCAGATTACGCTTGGCAGCGACCCACCTGACCCGGACGGCAGCCGAAGTGTGCCGGGTCGCCCAGGATTTATGTGGCGGGGCGGCGGTATTCACAGAAAACATCATGCAACGCAAATTACGTGATGCCCAGACCATGACCGCCCACATGATGATCGCCCCCGCCACTTACGAGTTAGCTGGGAGGGCATTGCTCGGACTACCTACAGACGACCAACTGGTATAGGCCTCAAGCCCTTGGTCGGCGTTCACTGCCCAGCGCCGCAGTTTGAAGTGAAACTTTCCAGACCCCAGCGTTGCCTGGGGCTGGCGTGCGGGTTGGCCTGTGAGCGCCCCCATTTCGCTTGCGCGTAGAGTTCAGAAATGCTCATTACGGTAGCAGTTCACGGCTCATGGCCTCAGCTTGTTGAAACTGCTCGATGCTATAGCCCTCCAGGCCATCCTCTGGTCGACCGTAATCTCCAGGCTGCTTGAAACGACGAAAGCCATCACCGTAGCGCCGCGCCTTAGGGTCGCCGGGCACATATAGAGGGTAACCAATCGTCGAGCGCATCGGTCTGTTGGCGCGTGGGGTTGTGGAGGCAAGATAACGGATCACTCCGGTCTCCCGCACCCTCGCCACTTGCATCGCGTGCGTGTGCCAAGTCAGATAGATGATGCCGGGACGGACCTGCTCACGGTCGATCTTAACGATGAGGGCAGAGTGTTCATACTTTGCCCTCACCTGCGCGACTAGTTGGCCTTCGGTGTGCCCGTTTTGTCTTCGAGCAAGCCTGCTGCACTGGTATCAGCAGGTAATACACCTACGCGGGCATATACGCCAAGCTTGTCACGTGAATCCAAAATGTCCAGGTTGCGCATTTGCAGCTGACCAATCCGGTCCAAAGGCGTGAAGGCTTCGTCCGCCACTTTTTCCATGGACAGCCGTTCCGGGTGATAGGTCAAATTCTCACTTCGAGTGTCGAGAATGGAATAGTCATCCCCGCGCCGCAACTCGATCATCACTTCACCAGAGACGGCACGGCCCACCCATTTTTGAAGAGTGTCACGCAGCATCAAACTCTGTGGATCAAACCAGCGACCTTCGTACAACTGGCGACCCAGTTTCCGACCCAGGGTACGATAATTGTCGATGGTGCCTTCGTTGTGAATACCGGCGATCAGGCGCTCATAAGCAATGTAGAGCAGGGACATCCCAGGGGCTTCATAGATGCCCCGGCTCTTCGCTTCAATGATGCGGTTCTCGATCTGGTCCGAAATGCCCAGGCCATGCCGTCCACCGATGCGATTCGCTTCCATCACTAAGTCAACCTGGCTCGGCCAACGCTGACCATTGATGGATACCGGAAACCCTTCTTCGAAAGCGATCGTGACTTCTTCGGGTTTGATCTCGACGCTTTGATCCCAATGCTTTACCGACATAATCGGATTGACAATACGCAAACCCTTGTTTAGAAACTCAAGATCTTTGGCTTCATGGGTCGCGCCCCAAATGTTCGAGTCGGTCGAATAGGCCTTCTCGGTGCTCATCTTGTAATCAAAGCCGTGTGCATTGAGCCATTCGCTCATTTCCTTACGACCGCCCAGTTCTCGCACAAAATCTTGATCGAGCCAGGGCTTGTAAATACGTAGCGCCGGATTGGCCATCAGACCGTAGCGGTAGAAGCGCTCGATGTCGTTACCTTTATAGGTCGATCCATCGCCCCAGATGTTGACGTTGTCTTCCTGCATGGTTTTCACCAGCACGGTTCCCGTCACCGCACGACCGAGAGGCGTCGTGTTGAAGTAGGTGCGCCCGGCACTACTGATGTGGAAAGCGCCGCATTGCAAGGCCACCAAGCCTTCTTGTACCAGGGCTTCGCGACAATCCACCAGTTTGGCTTTTTCAGCGCCGTAAGCCATGGCCTTGCGAGTAATGTCCTCGTAGTCTGATTCGTCCGGCTGGGCTAAATTGGCCGTGTAAGCAAAGGGGATAGCCCCTTTGTCACGCATCCAGGCCAAGGCTGCGGAGGTATCCAGGCCGCCAGAAAAGGCGATGCCCACGCGTTCGCCCTTAGGCAGAGAGAGAAGAATTTTGCTCATAACCCGCGATTTTAGCTTGCTCGCGGGCCAGCGACTTATTCGGGCTTTAACTTATCCTGTGTCTGGGTCTCGAAATCGTTCGCTTCATGGCGTTCATGGAGCTGGCTAGATGGCTCACCAAAGGCACGATTGACCATACGCCCACGTTTAACGGCAGGACGCTCGGCAATCGCATTGGTCCAGCGCTGAACATTCTTGTAGTCTTGTACCTGCAAAAACTCACCCGCACTGTAAAGCAGACCTTTCGCTAAAGCCCCGTACCAAGGCCAGATCGCGATATCGGCAATGGTGTACTCCTTGCCGACCATGTACTCGTTCTCCGCTAAATGCCGGTCAAGCACGTCCAACTGGCGCTTGACCTCCATCGCGAAGCGGTCGATGGCGTATTCGATCTTGGTCGGCGCATAGGCATAAAAGTGGCCTAGCCCGCCCCCTAAGTATGGTGCGCTGCCCATCTGCCAGAACAGCCATGACAGGCACGCCGCACGCGCCTCGCCGCCCGCTGGAAGTAAAACATTAAATTTTTCCGCCAAATGCATCAGAATCGCGCCCGATTCGAAGACACGAATCGGTGTCGGTCCGCTACGATCTACCAGAGCCGGAATCTTGGAGTTGGGATTGGCGGCGACAAAGCCGCTACTAAATTGGTGGCCTTCGCTGATACGGATCAACCAGGCGTCATATTCTGCCCCGCTGAACCCGAGGGCCAGCAGTTCCTCCAGCATCACCGTGACTTTGACGCCATTGGGGGTGGCGAGTGAGTAGAGCTGAAAAGGATGACGACCCACGGGAAGGTCTTTGTCGTGCGTTGACCCGGCGATAGGGCGATTGATGTTGGCGAATTGTCCGCCGTTGGCTTTATTCCAGGTCCAGATTTTGGGTGGGGTGTAGGCAGCATCGGTCATGAGATTGAGGGCTTTCATTAGGATTGCGACGGATCACATCGAAGATTTGAGAGTGAGTTTACTTGTAAGAGCAGACCGTGTGTCTTTGGCCCCACCGCCGTCGTCGCGAGTAGCGTCATTAAAATATGTGATGCTACTGACGCACAATCAGGATATGCTCTAAAGAAATCATTTTTAACAGTTTTCCAGGGAAAATCATGGCGCAGCATCTTGATAAGCTTGTTCTCTCACTTCGGGTTTGTCGCCTCGGATTAATTACGGCGATCGTTGGCGGTTTAATCGCCTGTGGCGGAGGTTCATCCGGAACACCTGCCGCTGTGGCTCCTCCGGTTGTCGTCGTTGTTGATCCCTTGGCACCTGCCGTGCCTGTCGATCTGGCGTCGGCCTCTGCAACTTTTGGGATTGATGTGAGCGGTACCGGTGGAGATGCGGGTGGCGATGGAGGTGCCGCGGGTTCGGCGGGAGACGGAGCTCCGCTAAAAAATGCAGTGGTCACGCTGACCGACGCCAAGGGCATCGTCGTGACTGGCCGGACCGACGGAAATGGTCAATATCTTCTGAAGTTTAAAACGACCCTATTTATTGCACCCTACGTTTTGCGCGTGGTGGATGCCGGCGGTTCAGTACTGAGCAGTGTGACCGATGAAGTTGCGACGACGGGAAAAGTTGTCCGGATCAATGTGAATCCCCTGACTGACAAGATTACCTCTGATGTTTTGGTATCCAGTGTTGCTGGTACCGACAAGAACTTCGATGGGTCCAGTATTGACAAGACCAAACTTGCCAAGGCCAAGGCGGATCTTGTGGCTTCTGTGAATGCGGCGTTGAGCGCGGCTGGCATTGCGTCAACGGCAACATTCGATCCGATCAAGTCAGTCTATAGCTATGATGGTACCGGCGTGGACGCCGTGATCGAGTCCTTAAGTCACTCGCGCGATCCAGCCACAGGGGCCACCCAACTTTGGGTGAAATTGGGCGCGGTCAGTACGGCCGCCGACGGCACCGTCACACCTGTCTTGGTCTCGGCCGCCACGCCATTACCAACGACAGCGGTGGCTTTGCCAAGCAACCCGGCCCTCACTTTCTCCAAGGTGAACGCCTGGGTCACTGAGGTCAATCGTTGCCTTGCGCTGGCGCCAACAACCATCGATGCCAATTGCGATGACGTAGACGGCACTCGGCTGGTGACCACTGCCTATCGTCAAAACAGCAAAAACTTTGAAGAGGACTTTCGGACACTCTTTAGTGATGGCCAAAGTCAAAATGCGTTATATGTTCAAGGCAGTACGCTGGCCAATCCGGTCGTCTTGTTTTTTTCGCGTTATGCGGTGGCTGCTGGCAGCAGTGCGCAGACCATCGATGACTTGGCGGTGGTCGAATTGACCGTCCGTCAACCGCGTACCGGCCCTCTCGCGGGAAATATTTCTGCACCTATTGAATACACGAAAACTGTGGTCTTCAAACGCGACGATGCACTCACCCGCGCTAAAGCGGGCAACTGGATCTTGCACGGCAATCAACGAAGTTACGACCTATCGATTACGCCAAGGTACTACAAATTTGCACAGGTCAATCCTTTGAAGCAGGCCAATGTTTCCGGAAGTTCGCCTGGCACGATCATCGCCGAGCTGTTTCCGTTCATCAATACCAGCCGATATGATGTCGCGACTTCCAGTTATGTGTCCGCCAATATTCGTGCCGTAAGGGTGACCGGCCCGGGCTTACCAACGGCTGGCCTGGTGATGACCACCTCTGCGGTCAGTGGTGCTACAGGGTATCTGGTCATACATAACAAAACAGGGGCCGTCAGTGCAAGTACGATGGTGAGTTCGCTGGCCAATAATTCCTTCCGCCTCAGTGGTGTTACCGATACGGGCGCGGCACTGTATGCAGGCTTTTGGCCGACCTCTCCGGGTACTGCGGGGGCTAGCACAGCACAGGCTTACGCGGACACGCCGGTGTCGGATTTTTCCTCACTTCGCGCCTTTTCTCTGTATCGATTTGAGATCTTTCTGAATAGTAATCCCGGCAATACCACGGCCGATGCGATTGAAACGGCTCGTATCATTGCGCCGGTTTCCCCTCCCGCTGCTGTACTCGGCTTGCCACTGAACGATATCACGCCTTCCCTGGCCTTGGTGAGCCCGCCCGCAGCGGCAGGATGCAGTTTTAATGTGACCTGGATTAATAATCCGAATGGGGGCGCCATCTCAAATGCGTACGTTTATGGTGAAGAGCGAAGTCCAAAGAATGCAATCAGCGGAACTTTCTCGACGATCAGGTCGGTGGTGAATTATTCTCTTCCGGATGCTTTTCTGGTCAGCAACCGACCCACCGCAGCAACGGTGGCGAATTGCCAAAATGTTTCGATTCCATCTTTAGGCAATACGGTCAATGGCGGCGATTATCGTGAGTTTGCGATCCGCAGTACGATTAGTCGTGCTCAGTATTACAACGGTTTACGCTGGAACAACTAATTTGGAATTAAGTCAAACCTCAGTTGCCGAATGCCGCAATCCCAGTGATGGCCCGCCCCAAAATCAATGCATGTACATCGTGCGTACCTTCGTAGGTGTTGATTACCTCAAGGATCGCTAAATGGGGGGGCCACCCCGACCTGACGGTCAGCCAAGACTACTTGGCGTACTTACGAAACTCAGGCTTACGCTTTTCTTTGAGCGCGTTTACACCTTCGCGTGATTCTTCGGTGTCGTAATACAGCTTGAGGGCGTACATTCCCAAACCAGCAATGCCGGCTTGATGTGCCGTGTCTGAATTGAAGCTACGCTTTGCGATAGCAATAGCGGTCGGGCTACGTTCGCAAATCTCTTCAGCCCACTTTTGCACTTCTGCATCGAGTTGATCGTGCGGCACGCACACATTGGCCAAGCCCATGGCCACGGCTTCGGCACCAGTGTAACGGCGATTCAGATACCAAATCTCACGGGCCTTCTTCTCGCCCACCACGCGTGCCAAGAAGGCTGTGCCATAACCGGGGTCAACCGAACCCATCTTCGGGCCGACTTGGCCAAAGACAGCCTTGTCCGAGCAGATGGTCAGATCACAAATGGTGGCTAAGACGTTGCCGCCTCCAATGGCAAAACCTTGCACGCGTGCGATCACGGGCTTGGGTACATCGCGGATGGCGGTGTGCAACTCTTCCATCGGCAAACCAATCGTGCCGCGGCCGTCATAGTTGCCATCGTGTGCTGATTGATCGCCGCCCGTGCAAAAGGCGCGATCACCGGCACCCGCGAAGACGATGGCACCGATGGATCGGTCGTAACCTGCTTTGTTAAACGCCTTAATCAGCTCGTCGCAAGTGGTGCCGCGAAACGCGTTCATTTTTTCTGGGCGGTTGATGATGATCCATGCCACGCCATTGCGGTTTTCGTAAATGATGTCTTCAAATTTCATGATGTGTTCCTTAAGAGTTATCCGCCGTTAACCATTAGCCATTCATCGTCAGGCCACCCGACACGCTCAACACCTGGCCGGTGATGTAACCTGCGTCGTCGCTGGCAAAAAACAAAATGGCGCCGGGCAAATCATCGGGTTGACCGATACGGCCCAAAGGAATGGCGCGGGTGAACGCCTCCATCAGCTTCTCTGGGTTGCCCGCACCTTCTTTGTAGTCCGCGAACAGCGCGGTATCGGTAGGACCGGGACACACGACATTGACGGTTACGTTGTGACGGGCGTGTTCGCGCGCAATGGTTTTTGAGAAGGCCACCAACCCACCTTTGCACGCGGCATACACCGCTTCTCCAGACGAGCCGACGCGTGCCGCATCCGAAGCGATGTTGACGATGCGACCACTCTTTCTTGCGGCCATGCCGGGCAAAACGGCGTGGTGCATGTGCAAAGCTCCCGTGAGGTTAATCGCAATTAATTTATCCCATTGATCGGGTGTGGTTTTGGTGAACGGGCGAAACACGTCCCATCCTGCGTTGTTCACCAGTACATTGATCGGGCCCAAATCGGCTTGAGCTTGTGCTACGGCTTGGTCGACGGCAGCGCGGTCGGTGATGTCACATTTGAAGGCGGCGGCTGTACCGCCGGTAGCCTTGATTTCAGCCGCGACTTTTTGCGCGGCCTCCAAGTTCATGTCAAACACCGCAACCTTGGCCCCTTCGGCAGCGAAGCGACGGCACGTGGCGCCACCAATGCCTCCGCCACCTCCAGTGACGATGACGGTTCTATCTTTAAATTTCTTCATGGCGCTCTCCAATTTTGGCAAGGTTGTTATGCTTTGCATTGACAATATGTAGTTTTCAAAACTGTATATATGTCAACATGTTGTTATATATTACACTAAGAGAAATTAGATTTGCAAGCATATTTTTTGAAGAAATAATGAATACAAATAAGGACAAAAGCAATATTGCGCGAATTGATCTGGCTAATAGGCTGTTTTTTCGACTATACCAATGTGCCAACATGTTGCATAAAACAGGCACTCGAGCGGTAGAAGAGGATGGTCTCACCACGCAGCAATGGGCCGTGCTGGGTGCCCTATCGCGCGACGCAGCCGAAGGCGGGATGAGCGTGGGAGATTTGGCGCGATACCTCAAAGTCAGCCGGCAAAGTTTGTCCGGGCTACTTGGGCGCATGGCAAGAGATGGTCACATTGAACTTCTAGCCGACCCCCATGATCGCAGAGCGAAGCGCGTGCTGATGACCAAGCACGGACGCAAAGTGTGGGAGAAGGACGCCTTACCCAAAATTCACAAATACTATGAAACCGCTTTGACGGACTTCTCGACCGGCGATCTCACCCACACCCTGCACTACCTGTTGAAGCTACTGGAGAACATGGAAAAGATCGACCATGCACTTGGGGGTGATGGTGAAGCGGCCGTGCAAAAGAAAAACGGCACCTAAAGGAGGTGCCGTAGCAAACTTCGTGAAGTTAGCCCAGGGGGCTAACTTGCGGGTACATTAAACCGCTTTATTCAGATGCATCGAAGCAATGCTGTCCTTGCTAAACCCAAGCTCAGCCAGCACTTCATCGGTGTGCTCGCCCAGCAAAGGCGAACCTGTGATCTCAACCTTTAAGTCCGAAAACTTGATTGGGCTACCAACGGTCATGTAGCTGCCGCGCACTTTATGAGGCACCTCAACAATTGAGCCGCTCTTGCGCAGGGACTCGTCATTGAGCAACTCTTTCATTGACAGCACGGGCGAGCAAGGAATATCAAACTTGCGCAGGATGTCTACGGCTTCGAACTTGGTCTTGTCTTTCAACCAATTTTCGATGGTGCCGAAGATGTCCATGATGTGGGGCTGGCGTGCCTTTGGGGTGGTATAGGCAGGATCGGTCTTCCATTCGGGCTTGCCGATGGCGTCGCA
>JANLRI010000660.1:0-13094 GCA_031361565.1 Betaproteobacteria bacterium
GAGGTGCAGGTTCAGGCGTTTGCACCTCCACCGGTGCGGGAGGAGTTGGAGGCTTACGGCGAAAAAATCCGAACATGGGGATAATCAGAGAATGTCAAAAAACAAATTAAGTAGCAAGACTACTGGGACGGCCGCAAAAACTCAGCCGAGCGTTCGCTCGAGTAGCAAGCAAAACAACCCGCCAAGCTCCCCCATTCTAAACGTACCTGGCAAGATCAGAATCGTAGGCGGCCTTTGGAAGCGTACGCCGGTCATTGTCACCGATGCCCCCGGCCTGCGGCCGACTCCAGATCGGGTACGCGAGGCGCTTTTTAATTGGCTTGGGCCATCGATCAAGGCCTGCGTATGTTTGGACTTATTTGCAGGTTCCGGTGCATTAGGTATTGAGGCTTTGTCGCGTGGGGCGACCCATGTACATTTCAACGAGCCTCATTTGAAAGCCTCCCGCCAAATTTCTGAACTTTTGAGCCGCTTACAAAAACCCTCGGAGGCAAGTTGGGAGGTGAGCGCACTGGACGCGCATGCCGTCCTAACTCGTCAAAGCCCAAACCGCTTTGACTTGGTATTTCTTGATCCGCCCTTCCAAAACCAATGGCTCGAGAAAATCCTGCCCGCCCTACTCCCTCTACTTAAGCCCGGCGCCAGACTGTACATTGAAGCCGAAAGCCTTTTTGAGCACCCAGCACTTCAGCTACTAAAGGTAGGTCAGGCGGGTCAGGTGCACTATCATCTGTTCCAGCTTCGCGAAGTCTGAAGCCCTTTTTGACCCTTCCGACCCTAGAAATACTCCCCATGATGACAGCCAACAGAACCTTAAAAGTAGCCATTTACCCGGGCACCTTTGACCCACTTACCTTAGGCCATGAGGACATTATCCGGCGAGCCGCACAGTTGTTTGACCATTTGGTGCTCGGAGTTGCCGAAAGCCTCGGTAAGAAACCCATCTTTGAACGCGACGAACGCATGGAGGTCGCCCGTGAAGCGCTGGCCGACGTGAGCAATGTGACGGTGGTGGGGTTCTCCGGCCTCTTGGTGGAGTTTGCCAAGCTTCATCACGCCAAGGTCGTGGTGCGGGGCGTACGCAGCGTCACTGACTTTGATTACGAATTTCAGATGGCAGGAATGAACCGACAAATGATGCCTGAACTTGAGACCATTTTCATGACGCCATCGGAGAAGCATCAATACGTCTCTGGCACCTTAGTGCGAGAGATCGCGCGAATGAAAGGTGATATTGAGAATTTTGTCGCCCCATCAGTCGCCATGCGTTTGCGGGCAAAGCTTGCATAGCGCGGCGGGAATCAAAACCTCAGGAAACTTAAAACGATCACGAAGAAAAAACAATGGCCCTGATGATTACCGATGAGTGTATTAATTGCGACGTGTGCGAGCCCGAATGCCCGAACGGTGCAATTTACATGGGTCCGGAAATCTACGAAATTGACCCCAAGAAATGCACCGAATGCGTGGGCCATTTCGATGAACCGCAGTGTCAACAGGTATGCCCGGTGGAATGCATTCCTTTAAACCCTGACTGGCGAGAATCCCGTGAAGAGCTTGAGACGAAGTATCAGCAACTCATGGCGCAAGCCCTTCTGCCGCCCACGCTACTAGGGCACTAACTCAATGGGCAACTCGGAGTTTTCATTGTTCCAATAGGCGACCTCGTGCTGTAAGGTCGCCCAGGTCAGGGGATGTTGCTCATGCCAGCGCTGTGACCATTGAATACGCAAATGCCCCTCATGCCAATCCATATCGGGTGGCACGACTTTTTCACTGAGCCTCTGGCGGTTCAGGATCGATGCCCAACGCAAGCATAGGGCCATGGTCAGTTCAAAGAGCGCACCTGATTGCGTTTTCAGTGGCCGAATGGAGCCTGTCTGGGCCTGAGTTAAACGGGCCAGCAAAAGTTGCTCGGGCTTACTAAATCCAGGAATGTCAGCCTGGCTCAAAATGTAATAGCTATGCTTATTGAAATCTTCGTGAGCAATGGCCAATCCAATTTCGGCGAGACTGGCGGCCTGCACCAGGGCACGCTCTGCCCCATCGAAATTCGGCCCCACAAAGCGTGCCGGCACCACCTCAGCGATACCCTCAAAAAGCTCTTGGGCCGTAGTGGCCATGCGGTCCGCCTGAGCGGCGTCGACCGAGTAACGACGCATCAACATCTCGATACTCGCCGACTGGATATCTTGACCTTGGCGACGCTCGATCAAATCGTAAAGCGCGCCTTGGCGCAACGCTCCTTGGCAATAGCGCAACGACTCAATGCCAAACTCCTCAAAGGCCGCCGCCATCACCGCCAAACCACCTGCCAAGACCGGACGCCGTTCGGGCTTAAGCCCGTCGACATGCAGATAGTTGACGTGACCTGCCGTCACCAGTAGTTGAATCATTTGTGCAAGCACGGGCCGGGTCAGTTCATCACTTCCAAAGTGCGTCTGCGCCACCTGCGTGAGTGACTTTGCCGTTCCGGAAGTGCCATAGGCATGCGACCAGCCTAATCGCTTATAGGGTCCAACCAGGGGCGCAAAAAAATCCTCTGCCCGGTACACCGCGGCGTCCATCGAGGCCTTATCGACCCGCCCCCCGGGGAAGAACTCACCAGAGAGCACCACACAACCAATGGCTGCCGAATCGACCAACTTGGCACGGCCTCCCTGACCGATCACGCATTCTGTTGAGCCACCACCAATATCAATCACCAAGCGGTCCAGTCCGTCCTCTGGCAAGCGCCGAGACGCTCCCTTATAAATCAATCGTGCCTCTTCATGACCGGAGACTACCTCCACTGGAATACCGAGTAAGACTTGTGCCTGACTCAGAAGGTCGCTCACATTGGAGGCCACGCGGAACGTGCTCGTTGCCACCGCACGAACTGCATCAATCCGGTGTTCAAGAATTGTTTTAGCGAAACACTCAATTACTTCGAGGGCCCGGCCTTTGGCACGATCACTGAGTAAGCCATCGGCCCCCACACCGGCGGCGAGGCGCACGGGAAATTTGTGATTGGCAATCGGCTGCAAGACACCTTGCCCATCCAGCTCTGCAATCCACAGCCGAAAGCTGTTCGACCCGAGATCCAATGACGCAAATTTTTCTTTAGCGTGAAAGGCTTGCGCCATCGCGGAATCGCTTGTGGGGAGGGTTCGATTGTGGACGGGTCATCGCCAGGGTAAAACTCTAAATTCGATCAATATCCGGTGGAAACCCAAGTCTAACAAAAGATATGCCGGTCACGCCGTTCATCATAGGGATGGGTTTACCATCTTTAACAACTCAGGCAATGTCTTATGGAAGCATTTGACCGTGACGTAGGTCTTTAAGTGGCGACGCGCAAAGCGATTGGCGATTTGCTCGTCGATCATTAAACTGGCCGGTCTTGGAAGATCACCATAGCGCACCAAATCAAGCGCCAGGGACTGAATCGCCAAAGCCTGGTTCGTAAAAGCTTGGTGTGATGGGGGCTGGGCTGACAAAGTCGGTCTTGCGAGAGCATCGGAAGACTTGCGGTCCGCCTTTCGCGTCGTCATCTCCTTGGCGTCAACGCGCACGCACAGGGCGAACAATACAAATCCAAAAAGAAGTATCGCGATCCTGCCTTGGTCACAACTTAAAACGCGGGTTTTTAGTTAGTCCGAATCGAATACTCGTTGGCTATCCCGCGATTGACAATGCGCACGGTAAACGGACCGGACCACTTTGGATTCCAGCGGCAAATCGCATCATCGCCCCGACCAACTGCCGCGCACACCCGATTCCCGTTTTCATCAAATACGTACAAGTCGAGAGTCGAATCGCCGTCGCCGCTGATCTGAATGGCCGCAGGCTCACCACCTTCAAATTTCATCACAAATTGGTCCGTAAAACCACCTTTCACCACGGTACGGCTAGACTTCGGCCCCCCGACCGCGCCACGGGCGACGCTCTTAGACACATCGTCGGCAACGGCCACAAGGTCGGCTCGACCGACCGCCAAGGTCTTGGCACGGGCTAGCATGCCCTCGACGCTGTAGTCTGCTGCTTTCGACACTTTTTTGCCAGCTTCTCCCACGCCCTTGCGGGACAAGGTCAGGGCTTGCTCGCCGACTTCTTTTTTCATCTTCGCCGCTTGAATTAAGGCCATTGGATCTTTCTTGGCATCGCCGTACTTTGCGAGTGCATCCGCAATCCGCACAGTTTCAACGGCCTGTACGGCGGGTGAAGTGGCGGTTGCCTTGGCTGCATCAACATTGCTACCTTTGCCAGAGGCGGCCTGGGCCATTATCGGAGTTGCCGAAACAGCGAAGGCAACCAAAGTAGCGAGAGTAGTTGGACGGAACATCATATTTCCTTACAGGTGCATAAAAAGTTAAACAAAAATAGAATCTATCGCGGCGCGCTAAGCTACTGCATCGGGTCGACGTCGATTCAATGATCGCCAATGAAATAGTGGGCGAAGGACGCTGCGAAAGATCAGGCGTTGTTCACGAATGTCACATCCGAGCGACATTCGCCAGAAAATGCGGTCCCGGCGACATCAGCGTCTTCGATCTGACGAGCTTGCCAGCAAGCTGCAAACAAAGGAGGTAAGTATCGCCTAAACTCAAGATTCAGGCTCAACCAAAAAGATGAGAGCAGAGGCTTTTAGTCCTGACCTTACATCGGGTGTCAACAATCGCATTGAAGCAGGGGCGAGCCATAGCTTTAAAATTGAAATCCATGATGACACAATAGGCCTCGAGCGTCTCGTACAGCAAGAACTGGTGACACGTGGCGACAAGGTCGCGCTCCCGGGGCGGACTCAAATGCAAGTCTTTCCATTTAAAGTGGCGCCAAGGAAATAGACGAAAGTGCTTTTACAAACCCGCTCTGAGTTGGGGCGCCAACAGGCCTGCCCAACTACTACTGTAGGGATGCACTTGCAGCGCAGCTTGCTCTGGTCCAGAGCCGACTCTCTTCACCATCGGTCGACCTTCGTTCGCCCACATGAAAAGCGAGCCTTTCAAATTGTAGAGCTCTTGAGCGTAGCCCCGATCTGGAAGTTTTTGAATTTGCGCCACCAGATCGGCTGATCGATAGCCTACCGAGCAATACACTAGAACTTTACGCTGACCGTCTACGGCCCGCACTTTCGCAATTTCCATACGAGCAGCTTTAAGATCCGCCACCCATACAGCTCCGGCTAAGTGACTCACCTCATATTCAGCACGACTGCGGTAGTCGAGTAGCAAGGGCGCTTCGCCTCGCGCATTCAGAGTTGATAGTTCGCTCGTGGTCAGGTTGGGCACTTGGGGGAACTTGTCGGCGATCACTTGAAAGACCTCGGAAAAATCCCTTGGCGCTCGAAACAACCAAGCCAATTGCGCCTGCGCGCCCTCGCCTGTCAACAGGAATGTAAGCACAAAGCCCAGACTTAAGAATCTACGGCGGGCAACAGTTTTGGGCTCGCCAACACCGGGTGGCGACGGATACGGCTCTGGCGACAATTTATACGCCCCGCAACCAGCGCAGGGACAAAAAGGCCGCCAGGAGGATCAACAATGCGGCCGCTGCACTAAACAACGCTGAGACTTCGGTTTCTCTTCTTTCCATGGAGAACTTAGTGTTAAACCCTTCGTAGACCTTACGCAGATCGGCCGACGATCCGGCGTGTTGATAATCCGCTTTAGTAATGCCTGCCATCTGCTTTAAGGCGTCTTCGTCGAGTCGCAAATAGTATGACCATTCATCGTTCGCATTAGCATTGGGGTCGCGGCTCCCAAAGCCAACTGTAAAGACTTTTACTCCTCGGTCCGCCGCTTGCTTTGCGGCAATCACTGGATCCACACCGGTCGTCCGGCGACCATCGCTCAACAGGATAATTGCCCCATTATTGTAGGAACCTGGTGCAACTGGTGTGAACTCCTTCACAGTACCCGCCTGCTTGCCAATTTCTTCGCTGCCGGGCCGCTTTAAACCAGCGCCACTTCGACTACCGGTCTTGCCCGAGCCATCCTTGCCAAAAGTGTCACCCAGAAGACCCTGACTATCCAAGCCACGTCGAAAATCTTTGCCAAAGAGTGCAGACTCCAGGTCGATCCCGGAGTCGGGGCGTAAGAGATTTAGGGCCACCATGAGTGCGCTCCCTGTCGCAGTACCGCGCTGAAGCTGAAAAGCATCGATGGCCGCCACCAAATCTTCGCGATTATCGGTGGGCGTTTGCACCACCGTTGCCGTGCCCGCGAAAGCCACGATACCCACTTTAATACTGCGCGGCAATTCCGCCACAAAGGCCTTGGCGGCGTCTTTGGCAGCGGAGATTCGATTAGGTTTCATGTCTGTCGCACGCATGCTCAACGAGACATCCATGGCCAACACGATAGTCACCTGATCCGAAGGCAAGGTAAACGTCGTACTTGGTCGAGCGATGGCCAGAATAAGAGGAATTAAGGCCAGGCCCAAAAGCAAGGGCGGCAGATGGCGCCGCAAGCCTTGTCGACGACCTAAGGCTTCTTTAAGGATGGAGAGACTGGAATAGGCAACCGCTTCCTTTCGCTTGCGGCGCAGGGCGTACCAGTAGAAGGCCGCCAGAACCGGAAGCAAGACGAACAACCACAGTAAGTTAGGCCACTCGAAGCGCATGAATGTAAGTCTACTCCCAGCCCCAAAGACTTGCATCAATCGGCCAGGAAAAATGGGGTTGCAATGCACAAATCAATTAATCCATGCTAAGGTCATCCCGTAGAACTTAGCCTTCGATTCAAACTCTCCGGAAGGGGCTTTCGTGATGCTCTCCAGGCTCGCCAAAATTCGTCAAGCATTCGCGGCCACGAAGTGGGTGCCAATCGCCACGTTGAGCGCGCTTTTGGGTGTGCTCGTAAGCGGTGCTTTTTTCTATTCACAAACAAAGCCTATCAAAATAACCCAAGACGATATTGAGGCGGCCGTCTTGAAGGCGATTGAGACACAGGCTCTTCCCTCGCGTACGGCCATCGCCGCCGAAAAGGTGCGTAGTGCCGTGGTTCGGGTACGAGGCTTTGTCGACAAAGCGGAGGCCCCGGACAAGCCGGAGGATAAGAAAGCGGGCAGCCCGACCGAGCAAAAGAAGCCAAGCCGAAATAAGCAAGACGCTTCAAAGCCTGATCAAAAAAAACTTGCTCTGCCCGATTCAAAACCGACCGCACCTATGCCCGCCTTCCCGCCAAAATCTGCGGACGGCAGTGGCAAAACGGACGACGGCAAAAGCCCCGAAAACAAACTGGACAAAGACCTTGAGCGCAGCGTGGGAAGCGGTGTGCTGATTTCCGATGCGGGTTTAATTCTCACCAATCTACATGTAGTCTCGGGTTCCAAGAAAATTATGGTGACCTTCTTCGATGGCTTTGAAACGGAGGCGGAAGTGGTCGGCTTACGTCCCGAAAACGATCTGGCCGTGATCAAAGTCAAAAAACTACCCGACGACATTGAGCCGGCCACCATGGGCGGGAGCGGCAATCTTCGACCGGGCGACGAGGTGGTCGCAGTAGGATTTCCATTTGGCATGGGTCCATCGGTATCAGGTGGGGTTGTGTCGGGGCTGAATCGAGAGTTTCGCTCGCCTGAAGGTGAGCGCTCTCTCACCGGACTCATTCAATTCGATGCCGCGGCCAACCCCGGTAATTCCGGGGGCCCCCTTGTGAACATGGCGGGTGAGGTAGTGGGTATCGTCACGGCCATTTATAACCCTAGCGGATCGCGAACCTTTATCGGCATAGGATTTGCGGTCACGATGGAAGCGGCTGGCGGAGCCTTAGGCATTCCGCCTTTATAAAGAGGAGAAGGAAGGCGTATGGAAAGCACAATGCTAAACACCAATGTCAAAGAACAAATGGAGCGCATTCTTTACGAGGTAAAGCGCGTTGTCGTGGGGCAAGATCACTTCCTGGAAAGAATCTTGGTGGCGGTCCTGGCTCATGGGCACTTATTGGTCGAGGGAGTACCTGGCCTGGCCAAAACGCTCACTGTAAAAACCTTGGCCCGCACCATCAATGGCAGCTTTAAGCGCATCCAGTTCACACCAGACTTGGTACCCGCCGATCTGATCGGCACGCGCATGTACAACCAAAGAAGTGGTGAGTTCAGCACCTCGCTTGGACCAGTGTTTACCAATCTGCTTTTAGCCGACGAGATCAACCGCGCCCCCGCGAAAGTACAAAGCGCCTTGCTGGAAGTGATGCAAGAGCGGCAAGTGACTATTGCGGGAGAAACCCATCGAGTCGCCGAACCCTTCCTAGTCATGGCGACGCAAAATCCGATTGAAACTGAGGGTACCTACCCACTGCCCGAAGCCCAGGTCGACCGGTTCATGATGAAGGTGGTCGTGGGCTATCCCAGCGAGGAAGAAGAGTTTGTGATCGCTGAGCGCGTCACCGGACCAGCCGTTGAAGTCGCCTCTGTGATGAGCACGGTCGATCTTGCGGGCTTGCAGGCGCAATGCCGAAAAGTGTATGTTGACCCCTCACTGATCCAGTATGCCGTCAAGCTGGTCGCTGCAACCCGCGAGCCCGCCAAATACGGGCTCAAAGACTTAGATCGACAGATCAGCTTTGGTGCCAGCCCACGCGCTACGATCAACCTGATCGAAGGTTCGCGCGCGCTGGCCATGCTACGAGGCCGAGATTATGTGCTTCCACAAGACATCATCGACTTAGTGCCGGATGTGTTCCGTCATCGACTCGTGCTTTCTTATGAGGCCCTTTCGCGCGCTACCAGTGCCGACGACATTATTCTTAAAATACTGGGCGCCATTCGTGCCCCTGATCAACCCTTGCAGTCCCATGTTCGGGTGGCCTGAGCATCGGCCCCTCAATTCAGAACGACCGTGCTTTTGTAGCTCAGGCAAATTAGTCTCTCCAGCCCAATGACTAGCGCCCCCGAGTCAGCGTCCAATGTTCGTCGCTTGCCCAATGCAATTCGGGCTTTCTTTGCGCGCCGTTCAAATGAGCCTGACTTACCTGCGCAGGATGAAGGACAAAGCGAACCTGTAACGGCGCCCTCGCAAGACGCCGAAAGCATTTTGCAACGTCTTGAATGGACCGTGATCAAGCGGCTCGACGGCTTGCTACAAGGGGACTATCGTTCCTTGTTTCGAGGTTTCGGGCTAGACCTTGCCGATCTGCGTGAATATCAAACCAGCGATGACGTACGATTTATCGATTGGAACGTTACGGCTCGCATGAACAGCCCCTATGTGCGCGAGTTTCAGGAGGACCGAGAAGTCACGGCATGGTTCATGATGGACCTGAGCGCCTCCATCGATTTTGGATCGCAACTGCGCTCTAAGCGCGCCGTTGCAACTCAGGTGGTCGGAGTGCTCGCGCGAATGCTCACGCGTCATGGCAACCAGGTGGGTGCGGTGCTTTATAACCAGGCTCAAGGCCGAGAACCAAGCATTGCGGGTAAGGACAGTAAGCTCACCCTATTGCATGGCGTGATCCCACCGCGTCATGGCCGCCGTCAAGTGCTCCATCTGATTGATCGAATTCACGCCGCACCAAATTCCAAAAGTGCTGGAAGTGCCGACACAAGTACAGCCAAGCATAAAACATCAGATGACCTTTCGATCAACGAGCAGCCCCAGCAATTAACCAATCTCGCTCAAATGATCGAAGCCTCCAGGCAGGCGGTCAAACGTCGCTCGGTCGTGCTGGTGATCTCCGATTTCATTTCCACACCGGGTTGGGAGCGTCCTCTTTCTCTGCTCGCGCAAAGGCATGAAGTGATCGCCATCCGTGTGTACGATCCTCTGGAAGTCGCGCTGCCTGATATCGGTCAACTGACCATGACCGACCCAGAGACCGGCGAGCAGCTTTTGGTGGATAGTTCGGACAAGCATTTTCGCGCCCGTTTCGAAAAGCTTTCCGCAGAACGCGAGAAGAGAATCGCTCAAGCCATGGTTGATGCCGGCGTCGATTGCCTGTCGATCAGTACTCAAGACGATCTCGCCCAAGCGATCATTGGCCTGACCGAGCTTCGCAAACGTCGCAAGAAGCGAGTGTAGGTCATGCTAGATATTCGCGGCATTACTTTTCAATGGCCTGTCCTGCTCTGGCTATTGCTCTTGGTCCCCTTCATGGTTTGGGTGTATTTCAGAATGCGCCGCAATCGCGGCCAGCTTGCTGTACGCTTTCCAGGTCTGAGCCACAACCGGGCACCAAGTGTTGGAAGAAAATGGCGAGCCGCAATTCCACCGATCTTGTTCTTGCTCGGGCTGATTTCCCTCATCGCGGCGGTCGCACGACCTCAGGCCTTACTCGCGCTGCCCCAAAGACAGCTCGACTTAATGCTCGCGATCGATACCTCGAGCAGCATGCGCGCCGCCGATCTCGCTCCGAATCGGCTGGTGGTGGCTCAGAACATTGCCAAGCAATTTATCGACGGCCTGCCTCCATATGTGCGCATGGGCCTCGTCTCGGTGGCGGCAACCGCCTCGCTGGCGCAATCGCCTACCAAGGATCGCGAGGCCCTGCGCCAGGCCGTTGATCGGCTCGATGCCCAGCGCGGAACGGCTCTGGGCAGTGGCATCGTGATTGCCCTGTCCACCTTGCGCCCCGATGCCGATATTGACGTAGAAAAACTCACCACAGGTCGCAGTTCTCGACAATGGTTTAAAGACCCAAGCAAGCCCGAGGAGCGCAAACTCGAACCGGTCCCGGCGGGCTCTAACCAAAACATGGCCGTAATTCTTATGAGTGACGGCAAATCCACCATTGGGCCGGATCCTAAGGAAGCCTCCAAGCTGGCCGCCGATTTAGGGATACGAGTCTATGCCATCGGAGTGGGAACGACGCAAGGAGCGACCTTGAAAGTGGACGGGATGAATATGCGCGTCAGACTCGAAGAGGAGGCCTTGCAAGACACCGCTAAAACCACGATGGCAGAATATTTCGAGGCCAGCCGCCCTGAGGATTTGCGCAAGATTTTTAACACTTTAAACGCGCGGCTTATTCTTGAGAAGCCCAAACAAACCGAAATCACGAGTGTTTTTGTGGCCCTGGGTAGCCTACTCATTGTGCTTTCCGCGATGATCTCGTTGTTTGTGCGACAAAGGGTGCTCTAAGCCCCCCAACTCGATACCACGCGGCGAAAAACTAAGGCCGCTCATCGGATCGCTATACTTGCGCCCTTCGAGCTGCGGACAATGTCGAAACGTCCGCAAATATTTACTCCACAAAAGTTCAAATGACTCCTAGTATTTTCATAAGATCAGCCTGTGCGGCTGGCTTTGCAATATGCATATTCGCCCTTTCTGCCTGTGGCTCTAGTTCAAGCTCTTCAGGCGCTGCAGCGAGCGCTGCAGTGAGTGCGGTCACCGCGGTCAATCCCGCAGTGGGAAAAGTGACGACCTTTAACATTTTAGGTGCCAACCTACCCGCATCCATCGCCGCCACCACGACTGGCTGCACAGACGTTGCCGTGATCAGCTCGACCTCAACTACCAGCCGACAATTCACTTGTACACCTGATGGAACCAGTGTCGCCGTGTCTATCGACTACGGCAGCACTTCACCGTACAAAACAAGCCTGGCCGTACCGCTACCTCAAGTCACTTTTGTGACGTCTATGGGTACGGTGGTCGTAGAGCTCTATCCCGACAAAGCACCGGTTACGGTCAAGAATTTCCTCAGCTACGTGGGAAATGGTTTTTACACCAACACGATTTTCCATCGAGTGGTCCCTGGATTTGTCACTCAAGGCGGCGGATTCGTCAGTGACCCCGCTAGCACCATCCTGCAGAAAACAAACAGTATGGCCCCCATCGTTCTTGAATCTAAGAACGGACTCAGCAACCTAAAGTACACGCTGGCTATGGCTAGGCTGGGACCACCCGATACTGCAACCTCACAGTTCTACTTCAACGCCTTCAACAACACGGTACTGGACAACACCGCCACGACTGCGGTGGCGAACGGTTATGCAGTATTCGGTAAGGCAATTAGCGGTACTGCCGTTTTGGACAGCATGAATGCAGTCGCTAACGGGACAATATACGTAGGCAGTGCTAGATTTGACAACGTGCCAACGACTGCGTTGGTCCTGCAAAGCGCCACGCGCACACAGTAAACAATCAAGAATCGGGCAAGCCAGAAGAATAAGGACGCGCGATGTCTTCGAAAACGCGAGGACATGCGTTGAGTGGGGATCGCCTCAAATCCTAGAGGCGGCTATGGAGGCCTCCCCACATGATTCAAGATTCGAACAGCTCAAGCGCAAAAAACCAAACCAGCCACGGCCACCCTGCACCGACCAAGCCAATAGGCAGAAATCTTTGGGCAGCTGCAAGCCTGGCCGGCCTGATTCTACTCTCCGCCTGCACCCAAGAGCAGCAAAACAAGATCAGCCGCGACATCCAAAACTGGACCGGTACTAACGGTGTCCTTGAGATTTACGCGGGCGAAAAGGTTGCTCGGCGCTTCTTAAAGATTGACAAGATCAGCACTGCCCTGGGCACAGATGACGGTAAGCCAAGAGCCTACCGTTACGGTTACGGTGTACTAGACGAAAACCTCAACATGCAAATCGATGCTGGAGAAAAACGGGTGTATTTCGAGATTAGCGATTACGCAACCAACTACGTTTTTTTTGAAAACCCTAGATAAGAATGTCCTTGGCCTTGTTGAGCTCGTCCGCACTGAGCGAGGCCAGTTGTTTAATGGCCTGATCAACATCGGGCGGCAACAACAAATCAGCATTGTCGGCGGCCTGCTCTAAGGCATCGGTGGCGTGAATCTTATTTTGACGAGCTTCTGCCAGACCACTTTCCAGCAGCGAGGCGACAATCGCCTTAAATGAGGCGCGATCCGCGAAATCAGGCCCGGCCGCCTCATGTAGATATTGCACACGCTGCGCCAAAAGTACACATCGATCTTCGAGCGACACCGCGCTATAGGCTCCCCCTGGCAAGGACGCCAGGGTTCGCGCCACAATAAAATAACGCTCCAAGGTATGGCGCAAGATCGACCCCAAAGCATCTAAGCCGTAGGAACCGGTCAGATTTGCCCGCACCGGCGAGTACTGGGTCAACTCGCCGAGGACAAGTTTTTGTACCAGCTTCTTGGACTCAAACACGTCCAGAATGGCACTTAACTTTTCAA
>JANLRI010000679.1:0-1625 GCA_031361565.1 Betaproteobacteria bacterium
TGCTTTCAGTGTCAGGATTGTGTAACGATTTATCAGGACACTCGGCAGTGTTTGCCTTTAGTGAGTATGCACCGCAAGCCCGCGAAAGCATCTAAGGCGTTGAATAACATTCTTAATTAAGAAAAACCCACTTTTCTTAATTAAGATTGCCTTTTGATCATCCCTAATTCAATTTGCTTTCATAATCGGCAATATGATGGGCCAGTCTTGTACTGGTGCCCCTCGACGCACATCCTGGTTCACCACGAACTTATCGTTGTAATCCGCGACTGTTCATTCCCAACGTGAGGCGTCCCTGAGCGATATAGCCCATGCCCCACTGGGTGCTTTTTCTTTGAAATTGATCACAGTAGGTTTGCACAATATCCCAAGGAGCCCATAGGTCCGCCGCTCTTGCGTTATAGGGACGGTTCTTAGCCCAGGCCACAATATTTAAGGGGCCGGTCCACCAGGGAAAGAATTTCATTCCGGCCATGGCGATGCGCGCACCAGGTTTGGCCTGCCGCAAAATATTTTTAATGGCTTCGGGTGTTCGAGAAATATCATGGACGTAATTAAATAGAACCGCGTCCGGTGCTTGAGGAAGTTGAACACTCTCAGCATGGTCAAGCCTGTGCCAAACATTAGACCAAGCGTGGCGATGTATTCGCTCCTCAGCTTGAGCAAACATCTCGGGACTCTGTTCGAAGCCAAGCACACGACCTAACGGGCCAACGGCCTCGCTGAGCAGGCCGTAACTCAGGCCGGTACCGGAGCCAATGTCGAGCACAACGTCACCTGGCTTGAGGCGAAGCAGGGCAATGGTACGCTGGCGTAAGGGCATCGTAAATTCAGCCGACGCATCGTAGCGGGGGGCTTTCGAGCGGTATTTCTCTATTGAAATTTGGTGGTCAGTTTTTTGCATGAAGTGTTCTCGGCACCGTGAGATCAATTTCACTTTTTGGCTCGTTTCGAGGCTGGTTTTCGAACGCAGTGCGTGCCGCTTTTCAAGCAACTTTAGGCACTATAAGTCGCGACAAAGCTGAGAAAGCTTACAGCAGGGCTTGGGGCTGGTTTCAGCATGGTCGCAATAGAAAAAGGTCGCAACCAAAAGGCTTCCAATTGAAAGCCACTCGCGTTACGCGCCTTTGAGCTCACTCGGGACAGTGAGTGCATTAAAAGAGATCTATTTAAACCAACTTGCCCGAATACTTTTCAAGCTTGGCCATGGCCTCATCGCCAAACTTTCCACGCCACTCTTGGTAGAAGCCAGCCTTGGACAGGGTGTCGCGGAAAGTCTTGACATCGGGGTAATTGAAGGTCATTCCTTTGCCTTTCAACTGCGCTTCTAGTCCGTTGTTCAGGCGTCGAATATCGTCACGTTGTTTCATCACCGCGGAATTCACATGCTTCGAGATCACGGCTTGAACATCGGCAGGTAGACCGGCCCAACGCTTACCGTTGGCCAGAATCCATTGACCGTCCCACATATGGCCAGTCATGGAACAATACTTCTGTACTTCATAAAGCTTGGCGATATCGATAATGGCCAGAGGATTTTCCTGGCCTTCCACCACCTTAGTTTGCAAGGCGGAATACACCTCACTAAAATTAATGCCGGTTGGAGCAGAACCAAAGGCCTTGAA
>JANLRI010000009.1:0-1197 GCA_031361565.1 Betaproteobacteria bacterium
GACGCAGTAACGATGATGCAAGAGACCAAGACTACCATCTGCCAAATTGAAAAATTTGTCTAGTAGTAAAGCGTCAAAACCTCAACACATTCATCGTATTTACTGAAAAGATTTAGGAGTTCAAAATGGCCCGAATGAAATTTCTCTGTGATGCTGAGCGTTGCATTGAATGCAATGGCTGCGTTACCGCCTGTAAGCAAGAAAACAATATTCCCTGGGGCGTCAATCGTCGGCGCGTCGTAACGCTCAATGATGGCAAAGCTGGCGAGCGTTCGATCTCTGTAGCCTGCATGCATTGTTCTGATGCACCTTGCATGGCCGTGTGTCCAGTCGATTGCTTTTATCGCACCGACGAAGGCGTGGTCTTGCATGACAAAGACCTCTGTATCGGCTGCGGTTATTGCTCTTATGCATGTCCCTTTGGCGCCCCTCAGTTCCCACAAGCCGGTGCTTTCGGTATGCGCGGCAAGATGGATAAATGCACCTTCTGCGCCGGTGGGCCAGAAAAAGATGGCTCTGAAGAAGAGATGGTCAAGTACGGCCGCAATCGCCTCTCCGAGGGCAAACTTCCCGCTTGCGCCGAGATGTGTTCTACCAAGGCCTTGCTCGGTGGCGACGGCGACATGGTGGCCGATATTTATCGCAACCGTGTACTCAAGCGCGCTAAGGGTGAAGAGGTTTGGGGCTGGGGAACTGCTTATGGCACGGGTGGCAAACCCCCAGCGCAGCCTGCGCCGGTCAAGAAGGATGGTCAGTCATGATGATGTCGGCGGCCACAAAATCAACCTCTATGAAAACAAGCGCTGGGATCAAACTACTTTCGGCGGCCGTGCTGGCGTTAGCCCTAACGGGTTGCGGTGAAAAGTCGCAAGACCTCGCCAAGGGTGCGGCAGGCTCAAGTGTGACCCGTGACACTCGCGCCTACGACGGCGAAGGCAGCAAGTACGCAATCTCCACCTTCAAACGTGGCGACAAAACGGCCTGGGAAACACACATGAAAACCCGAATACAGGGTCAAGACGAGTATTCAAGGGAAAAGTAATGGTCAAACACCTCAAGCGTGCCCTCTGGACTCTTTGCTCGACATTGGCTTTGGCCAGTGCGGCGACGGGTCTACAAGCTCAAACGGCGGCTCCTGTTGCGCCTACGGCCCCCTCTACTACGCCTAGCGCTCAGGTGGACGTGAAGCCCTCGGCA
>JANLRI010000054.1:0-4795 GCA_031361565.1 Betaproteobacteria bacterium
CTCGAAGCCGCTCGATTGCATTTTTAGCGGTCATTTATGCCGAAACAGTAATCGCTGCTCTCTGGGCCTGTGAACGGGCGGGCTGGCCCTTCCTTGAGGCACCTGCTGCGCGTTGGCTCAGTAGTCGTGTGCAAAGAGACGTGTCGCTCAATAGCAATGAATCTCTTGGGTTTCAGTTGAAACTTTGGGGAGCAATTGACTTGCAAGTCAAGAAGTTAGAAGTAGCCAAAGCGGACTGGAGCACCAGGGGGCCGATGCTTATCGCCACTCGCTTGCATGCTCGTCTCGGATATCGCGACCTATTTAGCTCTAGAAATGGTGGACCCTTGCGGCTCGAACGACTTTCTGCAGACACGGTTCAAATTGATCTTGAACGGCGCTCAATCAATCAGGCAAATTGGATGTTGCGTGACCGAGCGCTCGACATTGACTTAAAGCCCTTCTTCGAAAGTGTTGCCTTCGGATCGCTCGAAATTGGGCGCGGGTCTTTCGCACTTAACGACGCCGTGAAGCATTTGACTTTGCAGTCTGAATTCAAATTTCTTCAGGATGAAATGGCTCAACTTAAGGCTTCCGTACCCGGCGGAATCGTCGCCTCGGGTAAGGGACGATTGCGAGATTTTCCGCTGACTTTCTCTTTGACGACCGGATCGACACAAGTGTTGTGGAAGCCTGATCTGGGCGGACCGGTGGTGCCCTTCAATGTGTCCGCTCGAGTGGGCGATGCTAAGTTGGAGTTTAAAGGGAATTTTATCGACCCCTTGGGTCGGCGCGAGGTCCGCGGGAATTATGTAATAGGCGGGCCATCGCTAGCGGTCGTTGGACTGCCTCTTGGGGTCACTCTACCGACGACTCGTGTCTTCACGATGAAAGGTCGCCTTGCTGTTCATGATTCGCTGTGGAGCACGGTGGTTGACCTTGCCACCATCGGACGCAGTCGTCTCGCTGGCGAGTTTCAGTTCGATAATCACGCCGAGCGCGTGCCCATTCTGATGGGACGCTTACGAGGAACAGTGCTTTGGCTTGAGGACCTTGGTCCTGCAATTGGTATGCCGATTGAAAAGTCCCCATCGAAAGCGCGCGACGCTCGGGTGCTGCCTCAAAGACCCTTCAATTTTCCGGCCCTTGGTTTAATGGACGCTAACGTTTTGGTTGAATTAGATCGCTTGGAGTCTGGAAGTAAGCTGTTACAGGCCGTGGCCCCGCTGCGTGCTCGCATTTTGTTGCGTGAGTCGGTCTTGGAGCTCGCGGAAATCGATGCTCACCTGGCGCAGGGTAGGGTGCGCGGTAATGTTCAAATTGATGGCAAAAAAACCAAACCACAGTGGCAAGTGCATTTGCTGGCCAGTAAAATCGAACTCGCGCAGTGGCTTCGGCAGGAACGGCCCACTCGAGGTGACAAAACCTTGCCGCCCTTTGTGACGGGCCGTCTGGCCGCGCGTATTGATCTCAAAGGCGCGGGTCGTTCGACGGCCGAGATGCTGGCGGCATCCGATGGCCAAATTTTGGTGCAACTAACACGAGGCACCATATCCCACCTTTTAGTTGAGCTCGCGGGAATTGATGTCGCGCAGGCCTTAGGGGTATGGATCAAGGGCGACGACAGCCTCACCATTACCTGCGGTGTCGCGGATCTCGAGGTGAAAGCAGGTGTGGCAAGGCCCAAGGTCATGCTCGTCGACACAAAAGATTCCACATTGTGGCTAGAGGGGAGCGTGTCGCTTGCCGATGAGAAAATGAACCTCGAGGTTAAGGTGAATCCTAAAGACTTTAGCCCGCTCGCCTTGCGCGCACCTCTTCAGGTAAACGGCCCTCTATCCGCACCCGCGGTGTCCATCCAAAAGACTCCTTTGGTGGGCAAGATTCTTTCCGCGATTGCTCTCGGTTTCATTAATCCTGTCGCGGCCTTGTTGCCGCTCATTGATGTGGGCGATGATTCTGCGCAAATTCCTCTTGCAGCATGCCGCGCGGCCGCAGCTAGAGGCCTGAAAGAAAAATCAAAGCCCTAGTGTGACTCACGCCACCAGGAGGCTGGTTCCTTTAATTGGCAACGCCGGTTTTTTTACCGTTTGAGATCAGCGCTTACTCGCCACACTGTATTCCCCACGTCGTCTGCCACTAGCAACGCGCCCTGTTTGTCTAGTGCCACCCCGACCGGTCGACCTAAAGCCTTGCCCTCTTTGCTCAGAAAGCCCGTTAAGACATCGACGGGCTCGCCAGAGGGTTGTCCGGCGTTAAAGGGCACGAAAATGACCTTGTAGCCGCTATGTGGCTTCCGGTTCCATGAGCCGTGCTGTCCAATGAACATGCCGTTCGAAAACACCGAGGGCAGGCTGGTCCCCTTTGAGGACACGAGGCCCAGTGAGGCGGTATGAGCGCCCAGTGCGTAGTCTGGAGCCAAGGCAGACTTCACTCGATCTGGCTGAGCGGGCTTGACGCGAACATCGAGGTGTTGTCCGAAGTAACTCCAAGGCCAACCATAGAACCCTCCATTTTTGACGGAGGTTAAATAATCAGGAACCAGGTCGTTACCGAGTTCGTCGCGCTCATTGACGACGGTCCAAAGCGCCTTGCTGTCAGGCTCCCAAGTTAAACCGTTGGCATTTCTCAGGCCAGATGCAAAGACCCGGTGCGCCCCACTTTCAAGGTCGTACTCCCAAATGGAAGCGCGATCCTTTTCGGCTTCCAGTCCGCGTTCTGCAACATTGCTATTTGAGCCTATGGTAATAAATATTTTGCTTTGATCCAGGCTTGCGAGGATGTTTTTTGTCCAATGATGATTGATAGGCCCTGCGGGCAGGTCGAGCACTTTAACGCCAGGATCACTAATTTTGAGATCGCCTGTTTTATAAGGGAAGCGCATCAATCCGTTTGAATTTGCCACGTATAAGAAATCGCCAATGAGGGTCATGCCAAAGGGAGAGTGGAGATTTTGTAGAAGTACTGATTTGAGATCTACTATGCCGTCTCCATCAGTGTCCCTTAAGAGAGAAATCCGGTTGGCGCTCGCTACGTCCGCGCCCGCACGCTTCATAACCAGCTTCATGATCCAGCCCGTGATGCCTTTAGCGTCGTCCGGTTTTGGCGGAGCATTGGTTTCGGCAACGAGAACGTCGCCATTGGGTAAAACGAAAAGCCAACGCGGATGGTCTAACCCTTGAGCCCAGGCTAAAACAGTCGTTCCAACGATTGCCTTCGGCTTAGCGCCGTCAACCCAGCTGCTGGCAGGCGCAATATTGACGGTGGGGATCAGAAAGCGCTGCGGATCTGGCAAAACTGGATTGGGTCCCGTCCCTGCACTAATCGGCAGAGATGAGGTGTCCGCGCAAGCGCTCAACAACCCTAGGCTTAGCCAGGTGAAGGTGTTGATGACGATTCGAAGGGAGGAATCAGAGTGCTTTTTCATAAATACCTGAATGCGAGCGCGGCAATAATTGTGGGCGGAAGGGCGGCGAGTAAAAGTCTGAGCGGGCTGACTTGTTGCATGTCAAAGTAGTCACGCAAAATGGCGATTCCGCCTGGGTTTGGAGCATTTGCAATGATCGTCAGGCCGCCTCCAGCGACCGCTCCGGCTACCAAGGAGTATTTAAATGTCTCAGATAATCCTTCAACCACCGATCCAAGATAGGTGAGGGCGGCGTTGTCGGTAAAGGCAGTCAGGATAATTGCCGCGACAAACACAGAGTCATTGTTCATATTCAACAAAAGTTGTTTCAACCACCATTGTTGTTGGCCGCCGAGTACCACTAAACCTGCAAGAAAAAAGGCCACGAGAAGCGCTTCACGAACAATCAATCGGTCCTGAAACTTTGGGTAGGCGTGAATGAGGCCGATAAAAAATAGAAACAGCCCGACAAAAATAGCTGAATGGTGCGAGAACACCACCACGCCGATCAAAAATGCCAGGTGAACTAACACTAATGTAAGCGGAACTCGCTGAGTCTGGGTGGTTTCCGAAGTAACCACATTTTGAAGTTCTTTTCGGAAAAAGAGGACAAGTGCTATCGAGTTTGTGACGACCGCGATCACGGCTTTCCAGCCAAAGGTTACGAGCATGAAATGAACATCCCAATTCCATTTGCTCGCAACCATCAATACCGGAGGGGCCGCGAAGGGCGTTAAGGTGCCACCGATCGATACATTGACGAAAAGCACTCCAAGCGTCGCGTATTTGAGTTTTAGGGAAATATCTTTGCTGTAGAAATGCTTGGCAAGGATCAGCGCTGCCAGGGTCATCGCGGCGGGCTCGGTGATAAGCGATCCAAGCAGCGGCACGATCGTGAGCATCGTCAAGCAAAAACCAATGCTGCCACGAAAAGGTAAAAGCTTTGTAAAAGCTTGTACCAGGGTCGCGGCCGTCGTGAGAATGGGTCGCGTTGCAGCAATGATCATCGTGACAAATACGAACATTGGTTCTGTAAAGCTTCGTGTCGTGACATATTCGGTCATCGCGTCGCTGCCTTGTAACACCAAGATTGCGGCCACAAGAATCAACGCCCAGAAGCCAAAAGCGACTTCAACCTCGCCAAAGAGATGCCAAAAGCCTGCATGCGCTGGGTAGGCACTCGATAAGCCAGCAAAGAACTTTGACGAGAAGGTATGAAGGATTGCGACGCCAAAAAGGATCGCTCCGATGGTTTCGATACTTGTCGGGCCCTAAAAATTCCTTATTCTCGAAGTTTGAAGTTCAACTTAAGGGATTTGGCTTGAGGTGTCTGTATGACAGCGCACAATAAAAAAAGAAGCGTGCGCTGGCGCACAGCCGGAAACAGTACGGTTTGTCATTCTCTCCAAG
>JANLRI010000070.1:0-11623 GCA_031361565.1 Betaproteobacteria bacterium
GGCCCAAACGGTTTGATAATCCTTGAAGGCGAAGGCTAAGCCGTTGATGCCCGCGAGAGGAACCAAGGTTTGCAGAATCAAACCGGACAGTGGGAAAATATCAATTGCACCGGAGCGCACCTGGGACAGCATATCGGTGTCGCCGCCCAACTGATTATTCGGGAAAATCTGGATATCAACTTTGCCGCTAGTCTCTTGCTTGATCGCGTCCACCGCTTCACGAACCCGAATGTTAGAAGGATGAGTGACCGGAATATTGTTAGCCCATTTCAGCGTGATGGTGCCTGACTGCGCAAAACTCGATTGGCTGGCGAGTGCTAAGGCGGACATACCGCCTACGAAGATTCGGCGGTTTTTGGCGGACTCAGAAATAACGGGGCGGTTGCGGGACATGTTGTCTCCTCTCATAATTTAGGTGCAGGAATAGTAGCGCATTGCGCTTCGGCATCCGCAAATCTGAAGCTTGATCAACAGTCTTTAGGACTTGACTAGGTCGTTAAGGGAAACGCGAGACATAGCAGCGTTCCTCCGCCCGGGGCGGATAGCGGCCTGAGACTACCGCCATGCAAGATTGCCACTCTTTGCGCAATTGCCAGGCCAAGGCCGCCGATTCCACCACTGAGGCGTTTGATCGGAGGGTCGCGTAGGGATCGGCCTTCCTCCAGCCGCCGCAAAAGCTCTTGAGGTAGGCCAGGGCCGCCATCCTCAACCAAAATCATCGCCTGGCCGCCTTCTCGCCGCAGACTCACTTGCACTGGCGCGAGGCCAGGCGCATGCCGCACGGCGTTGTCAATCAAATTGGTGAGGGCACGCTCTATCAGCTGTAAGTCGCCGTCGAGTTCTAGGCGACCAGGTGGCTCACCGGCTAAAGATACAGGCGACGCCGCAGCGCTGACATCGTACTTTTGAACCGCATCAGCCACCAACTCATCCAAACGAAAGCGCTCGCGATGTAGGACCTGATCGGTAGATTGCAGGGCGGCCATCTCAAAGAGTTGCTGCGACAAACGCCGTACTTTGTTACTTTGAGCCAAGGCTGTGACCACAAAACGATCCCGCCTTAGCGCATCACCGAAGGCATCGCGTCCTAAGGCCTCCAGATGACCATGCAAGGCGGTCAAGGGGGTCCGTAGGTCGTGGGCGACACTGGCCATCATCTCACGATGGGCCAAGGTTTGGTCACGCTCGCGGGCCGCTTGGGACTCAATGCGCCGCGTCATGTCGTCAAAGGCAAGACGAATAACTTGCACCTCATCTCGGACGGCGCACCGCGAAAACATTGGGAGCGCTTGCAGACTCTTTGGGCTCTGCGAAGTATTCAATACTTCGCAGAGTGCCGCTCCGTCTTGTTGACTACCTAATCGGCTATAGGCCATCATACGATTCGCCAAAGCTTCGAGCGGTAAAGTCAAGCGACGCAAAGCAATCCCGCCCAGCAACAACGCCACAAGTAGGGCCAGGAGCAGGATGAGGGCGGCACTCTTCCAAAAACGACGCTGACTCAATTGATCGCTCACCTGTACTCGAGCCGCGCCGTCCAACACGATATAAAGATATCCCGGCGGGCGGGTTTCGCCCGGGCGTGCAGGAAACATGGCTGCACTAAAAACACGCCCGATTCCAGAGCCCATGGGATCTGTGCCACGCAGGGGCAAATCTGCGCCCGCTAAAAACGAGCGCACGGCATGCAAATCAACTTGCTCTACCCTTACCATGCCCGGCTCGCCAAGATAGGCGTCGACTCGACCATCGGCATTAAGCACATAGGCCTGCACGCCAGGATTCACCGCCATCAACATTTCCAGAACTTTCTCGCGGGCAGCGCGATCCGCCAAACTCAAACTGGCGTGATCAGTCGCAGTTGTTGCGACTTGCGGCCAATGCTCCACCAAGTGGCGTGCCAAGCCGTGCGACAAACGTTGTAAGGACTCAAGCTCGTGCTCAGAAGCTAAATGCTTGCCGAGAAAGCCGACGAGGCCTGCAAAGGCCACCAAAAGCGTGCCCAGGATCAGCATTAATCGCCTGGTGAGGGAGCTGTACTGAATCAAGCGGCTTCAAGCTCGAAGCGGTAGCCAATGCCCCAAACCGTCACGATCCAGGAGGGGTCCCTCGGGTCAGCTTCAATCTTGGTACGAAGGCGGTTAATGTGTGAGTTCACAGTATGCTCGTACCCATCGAAGGCATCTCCCCAAACACTTTGCAGAAGGTCGCCCCGTGTGAAGGGCCGTCCAGGATGGCGCAAGAGAAAGTGCAGAAGATCGTACTCCCGCAAAGTAAGGGGTACATGCCTTTGTTCACATAAAAGTTCGCGGCGTACCGGGTTCAAAACAAATTTACCGAATACAAAATCGCTCGCCAGGCTCGAGGTTTTTGACAGTACATGAAGCCGATCGGTGCGCCGCAGCAAAGCTCGAACCCGAGCGACCAACTCCAACATCGAGAAGGGCTTCACAAGGTAATCATCTGCGCCGATTTCCAGCCCCTGGACGCGATGCGCCTCAGCAGAATGGGCGCTCAACATGATGACGGGCACATCAGGATGACGGGCCCGTAAGTGCCGACACACCGCCCAACCGTCCGTGCCAGGAAGCATCAGATCTAGCAAGACCAGATCCCAAGCTTGGCGATCAATAGACTCGATAGCGCGCAAACCGTTGGCCTCTCGATGCATCTTAAAGCCGGATGCCTCAAGATGAATCCTCAAGGCGTCGGCAATGGCATCGTCGTCCTCAACAAGTAATAGGTGTTTACTCATCATTGAGTGGTCGACGCCATCCATATCGACTTACTGACTTAATGCACGGTTTTGACGACGTCGTGCGAGCCAGGCCATTGGCAACATACCTAGCGCAATCAAAGCACCACTTGTTGGAACAGGTACAGCGGTTGCGGCAAAAGAAATGCGGTAAATATCTGTATTCTCGGTCAGCGAACTATTCAAGACATAACCGGCCGCAGTCGTCAAACCGTTAAAAGCGGCAAGCCCAGCGAAGTCCGATCCTACGACGCCGTTCTCCGCGGTGCGTAAGGCATTGGTACCGCCCACCAGAAACGCAGCGGCAGACGCATCGGTCGTCTCGGAGCCGGCATCCCAAATATCGCTAGCGCGCAAACCCAAGGCGCTTATTAGCAAATTTCCGCTGGTATCGAAAAGCCGGTGCGCGGTTGGCGAATCGTTTCCGATAAAGTAATCGTTGCTAGGCACCGCCATGGCTGCGAAGGTAAAGTAAGCGTTGACCGCACTATCTACGCGAAAGCTCGCACTTGCACTTTGACCGCTTTGGAGCACACCCCCAACCGTGCCCGTGACTGCCCGCGCATCGGCGGCGGCAAAGGCGGGGAACCACGCACTCCCACTACCGCCTTCAGCGATGGAAACTATGGCGGCGCCAGCCGTTTGACCGACATTGAACGAGTCAAAACTTCCGTTGCCGAAACCGACTCGTAAAGGCGCAAAGCTGATGCCGTTTGCGGGCACGAGATTTTGAATCGTGACCATCACATCGTAGGCCGCCGCTTGAACTGAAGCGCCGACGGCAAGAAGCCCTACCGCGCTCAGCGCCTGGGTAAGGCGGGACAAACGCATGATTCCGGAATGCTGATTAGATTTCTGAATTGAAGACTTTAAGATCGACACAATTACTCTCCTGGTTGTAAAAACAATTTTGAGAAGTCAACTCAGAGCAAGATCTCAGTTGACCCTCAATTCAGGATAGGAAGTAACGGCTAGAAAGTCCTCACCAAAGTATCACGGAGAAAAATCGCGCTAGCGCGCTACGGCCGATTCAACAATGCCGCCTAAGGCTTTGCTCAAGTTTTCAACAACCGGGCACTGTGCGGCCTCATGGCGCTTAGCCAGGTAGACGGGGTCGTTATAGCCCACCCAAACTTGGCCTGCGCTATCCTCCCAAACCAAGGCCTTGAGCGGCAGGTCAATCCCTGCCGATTGCGCGCACTCCATCAGGGGCGTGCCGCCCTGGGGATTGCCAAAAATGATCAATTCGGTTGGCCGTAGGTTTTTGCCAATCTTGGCGGCGCCGGCCGCATGATCGATACGTGCGAAAACTGTCAGGCCGCGCTGCTTCACGACCTCTTCGACACGTGTCATCGTGTCTTTGGCGTTATAAGTGCTTTTGACTGCGATGAGGCCGTCGGCGGCCAATACGAATCCGCACTGCGCCAGTACTGCGCTTAAGGCCCAATGGTAAAGCTTCATGCATGTCTCCTATTTGGTTTGTTGAATTCCGAGAGCCCCGGTCGCTTGTGAAATCCTTTCCTTACTTTTCAGAGTCCACTAATGACAACTGATGAGGCAGTAGCTACCGGGAAATTTCTGCCAGCTTATTCGTTTGGCGTGCCGTCAGACGAGCGATGTCGGCAACATCAGCCGCCGATAACTTGGGCCCGGGCTTACGAATATTGGCCGAGGCAATGATGCCGCGCTCCGCCAAAATATGCTTTCTCACGGCAAGACCAATGCCATTTTGCTGTTCGTAACGGGACAGTGGCAAATACGCGTCGAAAATATCGTGGGCTTTTTCGATCTCCCCGGCCGCGTGCGCGCGACACACCTCAACCATCATCTCTGGGTAGGCAAAACCGGTCATGGCACCGTCCGCGCCTCTGCTCAACTCCTCAGGCAAAAACAGGCCGCCACCATTGCCACAAAGAATCGATACCCTTTTGACCTCACCCTTACTACTTGCCGCGCGAATGGCACTGAGCTTGGCGAGGCCCGGGCAGTCCTCGTGTTTGAGCATGACGCAGTTGGGCGAGTTCTTAAGAATCCGCAAAATTACGGAGGTCGACATTTGTACCGTCGTGGAGACAGGATGATCCTGCAAAGCCCAAGGCACCTTGCCGCCAAGGGTTTCGTTGACCATGTCAAAGTAGGCCACGATCTGGTCGTCGGTGCGGACAGTAGAGGGCGGTGCAACCATCACTCCAGCGGCGCCCAGATCCATCACACTTTCGGTCAGTTCACGCATCGCTGCAAAGCCTGGTGCGGACGCGCCCACCACCACCGGCACTCTTCCATTGACGCGCTGAAGCACTTGGCGCACGTAAATGCGCGACTCTTCGGCGGTGAGCTTGGTGGCCTCGCCGAGAATGCCCAGCACCGTGAAACCGGTGACGCCACACTCCATGCAAAAGTCGATCATGCGGTCGGTGCTCGGTAGATCGAGCGCACCGGTATCGGTGAACGGTGTCACTGTGATCAGGTAAACACCAGTGGCGGAAGTGTCGAATTTATTCATGTGCTCGTCTTATTGCCAAACATTGAAGTAGAAATTTGGAGGGTCGCCTGAAGGCTTAACTTAACCCAGCTTGCGATGACTCACCCGAGCCAGGTAAAACCACTCTTTACCCACGACGGCATTTGCGTTCGGAAAGACGACGCGCCCGACTTGTGGTGCGACTACCGCCTGGGTGGTCTGACCGTTTTGAGCGGCGCGATGGGCGATGACCTCACCCGTCTGGATCGAATCAAAGGAGCGCCAAGCTTTGACGAAGGCGTCGTCGACATGATGCTTGTCGATCACTTCATAAAGCTCCAAGACTTCGATCGGTCCAGCCTTGGCTTCAACCGGACTCGGAGTAGATGCCACCGCGCCAGGCACATCACAAACTTCAATCAAGTCAAACTTTCTGAGTGCTCGATGAATCGCTTGATAAGCGACTTCCGGCGCTTGCGGGTCGGCATGGTTTCCGCATTCCACAGTCACGGCAATACCGCCTTGAGAGCGCATGTATTCGGTAGTACCCACACCATAGCTGACCTTATCATTGGCCCGTCGACTCACGCCGAGCGCAAAGGCAGGCATCCAGCCGTGCACCACGCGTTTAGGGCCGAGGGCCGCAGCCAAAGCTTCTTCCTCGGCTTGTTGGGCGAAAGCTTCCAGCTCACCGGAATTATTTTCGGGACCCAAAAATATAAAGGGTTCGCCCTGTGAGTTGAAAGAATGTAGATCGAGCAAGATGTCGTGCCCGGCTAGTAGCGGTGCGAGCACATTAGCGATGCGGTCTTCATTGTCAAGGGGCACGACTGCTGGCCGAAAGTCGCGGTTCAAATTGCGATCCCCTTCACGTACTCCCTTGGCATACGCTACGGCATTGGTGACTGGAACAAAGCTCACTTGACCGCGTTTTATGCGAAGTTGACCCGAGTTAAATTCGGCCAGAACGCGCCGGATGGCCTGGCTGCCACACACTTCATTGCCGTGGACGGCACCGAGCACGATCAGGCGTGGGCCACGACTGAGGCTATTGAATTGAATCAGCTCTAGGCTGGGTGGGGGAAGGTGGGTACTCATCTCGCTTTTATACCACCAACGGCTCTTCCTGCATGGCGGCGACCTGCTCACGCAATTCCAAGATGCGATCTTGCCAATAGCGTTGCGTGTTAAACCAGGGGAAGGCGGCAGGGAAGGCTGGGTCGGACCAACGTCGGGCGATCCAGGCACTGTAATGGATCAGGCGCAGAGTTCGCAAAGGCTCAAGCAAGCGCAACTCGCGACGATCAAAGTTCATGAAGTCTTCGTAACCTGCCAGCAGGCTGGAAAGTTGCCTGGTCATGTCGCGACGATCACCGGAAAGCAACATCCACAAATCCTGCATGGCCGGACCAGTGCGGGCATCATCCAAATCTACAAAATGCGGGCCTGGATGTTCACCACTCTCAGTCCACAAAATATTGCCGGGATGGCAATCGCCGTGCAGGCGGATGCGGCCGCAGTCGCGCGTTTCGTTAAAGGCTTGGGCGGCGCCTTGCAAGGCTTGTTCAGTGATTTCCATCCAGGGCGCCCGTAGCTCCCGAGGTACGAGTGCATGTTCCACTAAAAAGTCGCGCGACTCGAACCCAAAGCTCTGCATGTCAAGCGTGGGGCGATGTTCAAAAGGTTTTGCCGACCCCACGCGGTGAATACGCCCCAAGAAGCGCCCAATCCGCTCCAGAACTTCGTCCTGATCTAACTCGGGAGCGCGCCCACCGCAACGTGGATAGACCGCGAAGGCGAAATCTTTGTGGTGCGCGAGCGTTGCTCCACTGATGTCGGCGCTAGTCAGCATGATCGGCGCAATCACCGGAATCTCTTGCGCAAGGAGCTCGGCCGCGAAACGGTGCTCCTCCAAAATCTGTGCCTCGCTCCATCGATGAGGTCGGTAGAATTTTACGACCACCGAACCGCCATCTTCCAAGTAAACGAGGTAGACGCGATTTTCGTAGGAGTTTAGACTCAGCAAACGCCCATCGCCGAATAAGTTGACCGTGGCCAAAGCATCGAGCACGGTATCTGGCCCAAGCGCGGCGTACGGGTGCGCTTGCGCCTCAACGGAAGATTGAGCTTCCAAGTAGGAGGGCTGCTCGTCAAAAAAGGGCTGGGCATCGTCGTCATGGTCGGGGGTCATCTTTTAACTATACGCCAGCTGCCTCGAGGTCCATGAGTCAGATTCGAGGCCGACTACCAAAATCAGCTAAGGCCATAGAATCGGGAGAAATATGAAATACTTCAGGCGCTAATCAAATTGTCTATTTGATTCTGTAAATTTCAAACTGAATCGGCCATCGAGAACTGTCCAGTGACTCATCCCGAAGTAAATTCCGTCTCTGTGCGCGAAACGCGCAGACTTTTTCGGCGCCCAGGCGATCAATCCGGCGCAAAAGTGACCATGGTCGAACTCTTCTTCGATCTGGTCTTTGTCTTCGCCATTACCCAGCTCTCGCATTCACTTCTGGCGGCGCTAACACCCCTCGGCGGGCTGCACACTTTGGTGTTGTTGTTGGCGGTATGGAGTCTTTGGAACTACACGGCATGGGCCACGAATGCACTCGACCCCGAGCGAATTCTCGTGCGCCTTTTACTTTTTGCCCTGATGCTGACCGGCCTTGTGGTCAGCGTATCGATTCCCTCGGCGTTTCAGACCGGTGCTTGGTCGTTCGCATTGGGCTACGTGTTGATGCATACGATCAGGTCTGGTTTTGTACTTTGGGCGGCTCGTGATGAGCCGCTTCACCGCCGTCAAAATTTCCAAAGAAATGTCTTCTGGGTGGCACTTTCAGCGGTTGTTTGGTTCGCCGGTGCACAGGCGCAGGCGGACCAACGAGTGTACTGGTGGGTCTTCGCGATCGCCCTGGAACTCTTGGGCCCGATGCTCCTCTATTGGACGCCGGGCCTGGGGTCATCGAAGACCTCGGATTGGATCGTTGATGGTGCTCACATGGCCGAGCGTTGCGCCCTGTTTGTGATCATCGCCCTCGGCGAGTCTTTGCTCATCACCGGCGCGACTTTTAGCGGCAAACCTTTGACCGTGCAAGGTGCGGTGGGCTTGGCGAGCGCGTTCTTCGGTACGGTGACCATGTGGTGGATCTACTTTCACGAGGGCGCCGAACACGCCGCCCGCGAGATTACAAACGCCTCGGACCCTGGCAAGACCGCCGTTCTTTCCTATTCCTTCATCCATATTGCTATTGTGGCGGGCATTATCGTATCGGCGGTTGGCAACGAAATTGCGCTCACCCACCCCGAGCATGCGGATGGGGCCGCTATCGCCACAGCGGTGGGCGGGCCCGCGCTATTTTTACTTGGATGCACGCTTTTTAAATGGGCCAATTACCAGCGCCGATCCCCGCCCTTGTCGCACTGTGTTGGCCTTCTGGCGCTTAGCGCAGTCGTTTTTGGTGCCTTGTATTTTGGGCTCGGCACATTAGCGTTGAGCTTAATGACGACCGCTGTTTTAATCGGTGTTGCGACCTGGGAAACTTTGGTGCTGCGCACGGCCTAGTGTGGCGTTCCACACGAGATTCATCCAACGAAGAGACGGCTTCCTTCAGCGAAATATTGGCCAATTTTCTGAGGAACAGTACGCATTAGGGCAAGAATTGGTAGCCTAAGGGCCTTGCAGGAACCTGTGTCCATGCACTAGCATTCAAATATGCATAGTGCAACTTCATCCACAGAGTATTTTGTCCGCGGCTCGGCCCCTCAGGCTGGTCAGGGTCTCATCGGCCCGATCAAGCATAACTACCATCTTCACCCTCTAATGCAGTTGCCCCGCCTGGCCCAATTGGCGAAGTCGCTCTACGCTACCGAGCAGTGCCGCTTCGTCCTGCCTGACACGAACGTCAAGTCAGTCTTTCATCACGAAGCGAAAAGCCCCGATGGTCGCGATATTGATACGGTGTTTTCCCAAATTGAGCAGCCTGGTTCCTGGGTAGCACTGTACAACGTTCAAACCGATCCACACTACAGTCAGTTTTTATGGGACGTCATGGGAAGCGCCAAGAAAGTGATGGCTCATGAGCAAAATATTTACGACGTGCGCGGTTTCATTTTCATTTCGGCCCCCCCCTCGGTCACGCCTCTACACATTGATCGCGAGAGTAATTTTTGGCTGCAACTGCATGGTCGGAAAACCATGAATGTTTGGAACAATGACGACACCGTGTTGGTGCCCACCGGGCGACGGGAAGAGTTTTTGATGTATGGAGGAGCGGATATCCAGTTCCGCGACGAATATTTAGCGCGCAGTCACGAGTTCGAGTGCGGTCCCGGCGACGGTGTATTTTTTCCAATGACCTCCCCCCACATGACCCGATCAAACGCCGATTGGGTGCACCCTGGAAACGGCGTAACGGCTTCCATTGGCGTGGTGTTTTATTCAGATCAGACCCGGCGGGCTGCGAACATTCATGTGGCAAATCATTTCTTGCGCCGCGCGCTCAAAGGCAATCCGCAAGGCCCGCAGGTCACAGGCTTGGTGAACACGGTGAAATATGCGGCAGGCAAAGTCATTATGGCGGGCAAGCAATGGCGCGGCGGCTATAAAGCGCCACCAGGCTTTTAGTGAGTGCGAGGGAGCGCATAGCGCTACACTTGCAGCTTTCAAACCGTAAATTGCTGCGTGCTATGAACCCTGATTGGATTGATCTACAACGTTTCATCCGCGAGGGTCAAACCGCGGCTACACTCACCAGCAATCCGATGAGCTCGGCCTTGGCCATGCGAATGGAACGAATCGATGTTGCCAAAGGCGAAATTGCACTGAGCTTTGAGCCGCAAGACCTCTTTATTCAAGGCGCTGGTGTGTTGCAAGGCGGGGCTGTCTCGGCCATGCTTGATTTTGCAATGGCTTTCGCCGTAATGGCAACACTGCCCGAAGGACAATCCTGCGCGACCAGTAGTTTGAATATCTCCTTCCTGCGCCCGGCGCCCAAGGGTCGGTACGTGGCGGTGGGTGAAACCGAAAGACGCGGCAAGGCCCTGGCGTTTACCCGTGCTCGCCTTTATCAAGAAGGCACGAGTGAGCGTGTCGTCGCCACGGCCACCTCGCTCCTGGCCTTGATTCAAACCGAAAGCAATCCAAGCCGTTAATTTTCTTCGCCAGGATTGATACACTCAAGGCGCTGGTCGAACCTTAGTATTGCATCGGGAGAAAGTCATGTGGGCTAGAAATTGCTGGTATGTCATCGCCTGGGAGCACGAAATCCCGGCTGCGGATTCCAACATCCTGTTCACTCGCACTTTGCTCAACGAGCCTCTCTTGGTGTATCGCACCAACGACGGCAGCCTGGTTGCGATGGAGGATCGCTGCCCCCATCGTCACGCTCCTTTTTCGCATGGGCGAAAAGAGGGTGACTTCATTCGCTGCGGGTATCACGGCCTCAAGTTCAATGCACAGGGTCGTTGCGTGGAGGTGCCCGGCATGGAGAGGGTGCCACCGAAACTTTGCGCACGCACCTATCCTGTAGTGTCGAAGAACCATTGGATTTTCGTCTGGATGGGGGAGGCCAGCAAGGCCGATCTCGCGATGTTGCCGGACAACTTTTCCTGCGCGAGCCCAGAGTGGCAGAACCTGCCCGGCTATCTACATTACGACACCCCATACCTACTGATTTGCGACAACTTGCTGGATTTTTCTCATCTGAGCTATGTGCATGAGAAAACCTTGGGCGGCTCGACGGCGATTGCGCAGTCGCGAGCTGTGATCGAGCCAGTAACTTCGCCCGGGCAGCGCGGCATTAAGGTGTCGCGTCATGTGCCCAATGTTCCTGCCCCACCGTTTTACCAGCGCTTTCGTAAGTTCGACACCCATCTTGATCGTTGGTTCATCTACGAGTTCTTGATGCCCGGCACCTTACTCATGCATTCAGGCGGTCGTCCGGTCTCTGACCCTGTCGACGATCTTTCAAATGCCGTACAACTACATAGCTGCCAAACCTTGAGTCCGGAAACCGAAACCAGTACTCACTACTTTTTCCAACAATCGCATCAAGCCGGCCTTGGGGATGCCACCGTGACTCGATCAATCTACGATTCTTTAGTGGCTGCGTTTGAGGAGGATCGCGCCATGATCAGCGCGCAGCATCGTAATCTTGGGCGCTCGGGTGGTGCTGCGATGGTTCCTTTGCACTTTGATGCGGCCTTGATGCAGTTTCGCAAATTGATTGCCCAAGAGGTGGCTGCCGAAAGCGCCCTAGCGGCGAAGGTTTAACGCTGCAAGACTCCTGCAACATAACAATCGGTTACGGCGCGGTCGTCCCCGAGCACGATCAAGCTGAACAGCCATTCCTCGAGAGACTGCGCAATACTGCTTCGCCTCGCCAGCAAAGGCGTGCTTGCGCTAT
>JANLRI010000134.1:0-9141 GCA_031361565.1 Betaproteobacteria bacterium
GGCGCTGGTGCTGGCGCTGGCGCTGGCGCTGGCGCTGGTGCTGGTGCTGGTGCTGGTGCTGGTGCTGGTGCTGGTGCTGGAGGCGGTTTGCTTCTGCGCCCCTTCTCGTCGACGGCTAGTGTATCGGCTAGGCTGTTCGACGCCAAGCTTTGATCGCCTGAGGAGCAGGCAGCGAGTGCGATGACTGTAGCGACTACAAGGGCGCTTGCCCGTAGTCCCGAATTTGCTTGTTCTACATTAACTTGTTTCATAGCGGCCCTGCTTAAAATACTAATCAGTCGAGCGCGGTGACTCGAAGGAACCGTGATCAATTTCACGGCAATGGCCGAATACTAGGGACGAGAGGTCGATGCAACCAGCCGCTTAAACATGAACGGTCACTATCGCAGGATAAACGGTCGCTTTAGGGGTGAAACCGGAGGGAAGCGAGATAATATAACCCAGGCTTGGCGCGCTTCATTCACCTTAGCTTCATTCACCTTACTTAGGAAAATCTCGCATATGTCAGATCTTTTAGGAGGCACCACACTGGCGTATCCGCTCACACTTCGCTTTAAACTCATTGCGATCTCCAATCAGTTTGAACTGATCGATAACCAGGGCAAGGTTCTGGGCTACGTGAAGCAGCCCTGGACCAAGATTAAGGAGGCCGTGAGCGTTTACCAAAGCGCCAAAATGGATACCCTCCTGTTCACCATTAAGGCCGACCGTATCCTTGACCTCAGAGCCAAGTACATCATTGCGGATGCGCAAGGGCGAATGATGGGCGAACTACAGCGCCATATGGTCAAATCCTGGTTCAAGTCCACCTATAGCTTAAGTGTTGTGCAGTCCCGGTCGGACGGCGAGTTCGGTAGAAGTCACGTGACTGCGAGCGCGTCGTATACCGTTACTGAAACCAACCCCTGGGTCAAAGTGCTCGACAGTCTGATATCGGAAATCCCCGTCATAGGCGCCGTGGCAGGATATTTGTTGCACCCGCGCTATGCGGTAGTGGATGCCTCTGGGACAGAGCGCTTAGAGATCCGCAAGCGCCCCTCGTTCTTTGAGCGGAAGTTTGATATCACGGCACTTGAAGGGCTGGAACCTCATGCCGAAAAGCCCTTGGTTTTGGCAGCCTTGATGATGATCTTGCTGGAATCCAAACGCGGTTAATTTTGGCAAGTGAACAATATTCCCGGGTGCACTGTGGCTAACTTTTGAGCTCTGTTGCTTACTAGATTGTCGCTTCATTTCAACGGACAAAACAGAAGGAAACCAACTTCATGACTTCAAAAACCCCGACGGTGTTCGTAGGCAGTGCAGAGGCTCAGGCCTCCATGACTTCCTCGCGACCCAAAGGCCACGGTCCGGTTGCGGCCTACGATTGGATCGGCCATCACAAGACACATCGCGCCAACAAAGAGGCGATTCGCGACCTCGGCACACGGCGTAGCTTTACGTACGGCGAACTCGACCACCGCATCGATGCGATGGCCGCCTACCTCAGGTCACTGGGTATCGGACGCGGCGACCGGGTCGCTGTTCTCGCTCAGAATGGTGTCGAGTACTTCGACCTCCAGTTTGCCTGCGCGCGCACCGGTGCAATCGCTGTTTTGCTCAATTGGCGTTTGACGGTCAGCGAGCTGGAATACATTCTCACCGACTGTACGCCTTCCATCCTGGTTCACGATGTGATGTTCACTGAATCCGCGCAAGCGCTACAAAGCCGCTGCAAAATCAAGTCAATGCTAGCCATCGACAGCACTTCAACATCGAACCCGTACGAAGAGGCCTTAGCTCGCTACGCTGGCAAGAACAGTGGCCGGGAAGCACTGACCCATGATGATGTCATCACCATCATGTATACCTCGGGCACCACCGGCCATCCCAAAGGTGCGATGATCACCCACGGCATGAACTTTTGGAACGCTGTGAATCTCGGCATTCCTGCAGATATCGGATTGGACACAGTCCACCTCAACGTGTTGCCGCTGTTTCACACGGGTGGTCTTAACTGCTACTCCAATCCGGTACTACATGCGGGCGGCACTGTCGTGATTATGAAAACCTTCGATCCAGGTGGCGCGCTCCGATTGCTCGGTGATCCGACTCAAGGTATTACTCATTTCTTCGCGGTTCCTGCGCCTTATCAGTTCATGATGCAGCATCCAGATTTTGAATCGACCGATCTATCGAGAGTTCGCATGGCAGGCGTCGGAGGCGCCCCCTGCGCCCTGACCATCATGCAAACATGGGCGGCGCGTGGCGTCAAGTTATTACAGGGCTTCGGCATGACCGAGACCAGCCCCGCCTGTATTTTTCTTGACCCGAACGACGCACTCCGAAAGATCGGTTCGACCGGCAAGGTGCTCTTGCATACCGAGATGCGCATCGTCAACGACTCAGGGGACGACTGCGCTCCAGAAGAGATCGGTGAGCTCTGGGTAGCAGGCCCCAACATTACCCCAGGTTACTGGAATCGGCCGGACGCGACCGCCGCAAGTTTCGAGGGGCGCTGGCTCAAGACCGGTGACGCGGCCAAGATCGACGACGAGGGCTTTGTCTATATCGTTGACCGTTGGAAGGACATGTACATCTCCGGCGGCGAAAACGTTTATCCGGCTGAAGTCGAAAATGTGTTGTATCAACTGCCGCAAGTGGCTGAGGCCGCGATTATTGGAGTTCCCAGCGATAAGTGGGGCGAGGTAGGATTGGCCGTAATTGCCCTCAAACCGGGCGCGAGCATCGAACTTGCCGAGCTCATCACTCACTGCTCAAGTCGCTTGGCCAAGTTTAAAGTACCGAGTGACCTGGCCATTGTCGAAGCATTACCGCGCAATGCGACGGGTAAAGTGCTCAAGCGCGAATTGCGCATTCGGTTTGTTGGCCGCCATGCACCCAAGATTTCCTAAGTGTTTTTTCACGCCATAGTAACGAACTCCCGAAAGGGTTGCGACTCCGCAAACTGAGGGACGATATTAACGGCGCCGCGTACTTGAGGAACTATTGTCGCCATTGTTTTCGCGTAACCAAGGCTCTGGAGATTGATAGGCCAGCCAATAGCTCATCAGCGCGCTCGCCACCGTGGTTTTGTTTTTGAAATCAGAGTCACCACGATTAATTTCCAGCGCGGTTTGTTCACACCATTTTTCTTGTGCCGCTTGTGGGGATTTAAGTATCGGATCGATGCTCGCTTGATTGGAAGGCCTGGTATTTTCCTCCATAGAGACGCGATGTGAGCACAGATAGCTTACCCCCGCCCAGGGGTAGGCCATATCAGACGTACGGACGGGACCGTTAGGCCCGTTTCAGCAGCCTCGACAAATAGAACGGGATGTGAAAGACGTGGCCAGCCCTGTTACCATCGACTTTCGCATTTACACACTTAGGGTATGCACCGTGAGTCAGCGTAGTCTTTTCACCGTAGCACTGGTTTTGTGCGGCCTAAGTTACCTCCCGGAAGGGTCGGCACAACCTCGGCAGACCGATCCAGACGCGGCGTCTGGCAGAGGCACTTTCACCGCCATTAGCCCGCAAGCTTGGAACCCCGCATTGGCGGCTCACCTCTTGGAGCGAGCCGGATTCGGCGGTACCCCCGCGCAAATCGAAGCCATGGCTAAACGAACGCCACAGACCGCGGTGAGGCAAATCATCTACGGCGAAACTCAGCAAAAGCTACCCGCATTCGATCCCTCGCCTATCGATGCCCCTGGCCTGGATCCGTTTCCACCAAGCCGCCCGGCCACCACTGAAGCGGCCAAGCGCAATGGCCGAGCCTTGGGGATTGAGGTCAAGCCCGAGGGAAGTCGGCGTATGCAGCCCGTGACCAATCAGTTTTTTTACTGGCTGCGTGCAAGCCAATTGGAGACTGGCCGGCTTGGCCAGTGGTGGGCCAATCGCATGGTCGTCACCGACCAACCTTTCACTGAGAAAATGGCCCTGTTTTGGCATGGCCACTTCGCGACCAGCGAAGAGAAAGTTCGCGATGTGCGCAAGATGCAAAAGCAACTTACCCTCTATCAAACCAAGGGGCTCGGGAATTTCCGCAACTTACTCATTGAAGCCGCTCAAGAGCCCGCAATGCTGGCGTACTTGGACGCAGGTGTGAATGTTAAGGGAGCACCCAACGAAAACTTTGCGCGCGAAATCATGGAGCTGTTCACGCTCGGCATTGGCCACTACGGCGAGCTGGATATTCGCGAAGCGGCACGAGCTTTTACTGGCTGGAACTTTAAAGGTCTCAAATTTGAAAAGGATCTGAGCAAACACGATAGCGGCACGAAAACGGTGCTGGGTCGCAGCGGCGCGTTTGATGGTGTGCAAGTGATCGACATTCTCCTGGAGCAACCCTACACCGCGGAATTCATTGCTGAAAAGCTCTATCGTTTTTTCGTGCGCGAGCAGCTCACTGCCGAGGCCCGAGCAACGCTCGGTCGTTTGTTGCGCCAGAAGAATTACGATATTGGCTCTTTTATGGAGGCCTTACTTCTTTCGCGAGACTTCTATTCAGCGCAAGGCGAGCACATCAAGAGTCCGGTCGAACTGACCATTGGCACTTATCGCAGACTCGGTCTCAAATCCCTGCCTGGCATGCCGGACTTTAATTCAACGACGGGCAATCTCGGTCAGCGCTTGTTTTATCCCCCAACCGTGGCCGGCTGGCCCTCGGGCCGTAGCTGGATCACACCCAGTGCCTTGGTGGCAAGGGGTAACTTTGTACGCGATATCTTGTTCCCAGACATCGCCTTTATTCCGCCGGATCGTTTTTCACCCGACCCGCAAATTCGCGAAGTCGCTCGACGAATTAGTCGTGGTGATGAAATCAGCCGAGCCACGGCGCCTGAGGCGATTCCTGGGGACCAGTCCATGTCTATGCAAATGGCTGATCGCGACGAAGACTTCAATACGCGCTATGCAAGTTTTCGGGGCTATCAAATGGCAATCCAAAAGGTCAAGCCTATTTTGCGCGACTCGGCCTCGGTCCAGATTTCAGAATTTGTGAAGCTAGCCCAAGCTAAGACTTGCAGCGATGCGGTCGAGGCGCTGGTTGCGCGTTTTATCACAGTGCCCATCAGCACAAGCCAAAGACGCGAGCTCATTGAATGGCTGCGACGCGACCTCGGCACCGACCAACTCAATATCGCAGAAACCTACATGGAAGACAGCTTGCGACAACTGCTCCATATTCTGCTCAGCTTACCGGAGTACCAATTAGGATGAACCATCACTTCTCCCCGAGTCGGCGCCGTGTGATTGAGCAAGGCCTGCTAGCCAGCCTAGGTACTCCTTTCGTGGGCAAGAGCATGGCTCAGGGTCGCAACCCGGGGGCTGCTTCTAAAGACCGCATCCTGGTGGTCTTCGAGCTGTCCGGTGGCAATGACGGCTTGAACACTGTCGTACCCTACGGCGATGACGCGTACTACAGACTTCGCCCCAAGTTGGGCATCGCGCGCGACAAGCTGAGGCTGATCGATGACCGCTTCGGCTTTCATCCCGCGATGGCCGGTTTCGAGCGCTTATATAAAGACGGACAACTCGCCGTGGTTCATGGCTGCGGTTACGAGCGCCCGTCCTTTTCGCACTTCCAGTCGATGGCCTGGTGGCACACGGCGACGCCCAATGGCGGCAGCCAAAACGGCTGGGTGGGTCGCCTCGCCGACACACTTTACCCAGTGGGGGCACAGACCCCCGTCGTCAACATTGATGCCGCTCAGTCTCTTGCTGTCGCGGGGGCGAAGCATACCCCTTTGGTGTTTGAAGACCCTAGTGCGTTGATCCGGCAAGGTGAGGCAAGCAGCCAAGGCTTGCTCACGGGCGTTGCACAGAACCCATCTGGCCTTCCTGAAGACCTGGCTTTTTTAAGAGCCAATGCGCGCAGTGCCACCGAAGGCGCGCAGGCAATTGGTGAGGCCATCGCGCGCTACAAAACGCCCGTGGACTATGGCATTGTGCCGACCCAGCTCCCCAAGGTCGCGGCACTGATTGCGGCTCAACATTCCGCTCGCATTTATTACGCAAGCTACCGCAATAACGCCTTCGACACCCATGTGCAACAGGCCGACTTGCATTCACGACTGCTCACTTATTGCTCGGATGCCATCTCAGCGTTCTTCAAGGACATGCAACGAATTGGCCGCGCACAAGATTGCACGATGCTGGTCTTCTCTGAGTTTGGACGGCGCCCGCGTGAGAACAACAACCGCGGCACCGATCATGGCACGGCCGGCCCCATGTTCTTAATCGGCCCGGGGGTGCGTGGTGGGCTGCACGGCGCCCCGGTCAACCTCGAGAAACTCAACGAGACCGACAATCTGACCCACACAGTCGACTTTAGACAGGTCTACGCTAGCGTAATCGATCAGTGGATGGGCGGCGATTCGCGAGCCGTGCTGGGCACAGGCTTTGACCCCATGAACCTTTACATTTGATGGCGTTTCTGCCTTTAGGAATTTCCTCCATGAGTTCTGTCCGTTTAAGCCCTCTTGATTCGGCCTGGTTGTTCACGGAGTCACGTGCTACTCCCAACCATGTCGGCGGGCTTTTGCAGTTTCGCCTACCGGATAAAGCGCCCAACGACTTTCTGGTGCGACTCATGCGCGACTTCCGTAATCACCGCGAATTCACACCGCCCTGGAACCGCCGTCTAAAGTACGCGTTTAACAAGAACCCAATGCCCGTTTGGATCGAAGATCAGAACATTGACCTTGAATACCATGTTCGTCATTCGGCCCTACCCTGGCCAGGAGGCGAGCGCGAACTCGGCGAGTTGGTAGGCCGCCTTCAGAGCCAGCCTTTAGACCTGAGTCGCCCACCTTGGGAATGCACCTTGATTGAAGGACTCGAGGGCGGTCGCTTCGCGTTGTTCATCAAGATTCATCATTCCTTGGTCGATGGGGTTGGCGGCATGAAGCTGCTACAGCGGGCCATGTCCAGCGACCAAAAAAGCAGTTTAAAGATTGTTCCGTTTTGGGCGGCACCGCTGCCCACGAGCGCCGCTTCGAAACGCAAAGCGGAAGAGGCCCTCTCCTCACCCACGATGGCGCAGGCTGCCGCTGCCGGCATGGAGGCTCTACGTGGTCAAGTGAAATCGGTTCCTCAATTAATCACCGCTTTTGGAAAAATGCTCAAGGGTTCGGCGAGCTCTGGTGAAGGCATGATTGTGCCCTTTAGCGCACCACGCTCAGTGCTCAATGGTCGGGTGCGCGAGAAGCGACGCTTTGCTACTCAACAGTTCTCGATGGATCGAATTCGCAGCCTGGCAAGCGCCGCAGGATGCACCATCAACGATGTTGTCTTGGCCGTATGTGGAGCCGCGTTACGAAAGTTTTTGTTAGAACGTGGCAATCTGCCGGAACAGTCTTTGACCGCTGGCATTCCGGTGTCGGTGCGCCCTCTTGACGACGAGAGCGGCGGCAATGCCATCAGCTTTATTATCGCGACACTCGGAACCGACCTCGCAAGTCCACTCGAACGGCTTACGGCGATTCGCAACTCTGTACGTCATGCGAAAGACCACGTGCAGAGCCTGCCCAAGCAAGCCATGCTTCAGTACACCATGTTACTGATGGCGCCGACACTTTTATCGCTTTTGACGGGAATGGGCGGGCGTACCCGGCCGATGTTCAACATCACGATCTCGAATGTGCCCGGCCCGGATAAGCCGCTCTATTTTCGGGGCGCGGAGTTGCTGGCAACCTACCCCGCTTCAATCATCACTCACGGCCAGGCTCTAAATATCACATGCCAGAGCTACGCGGGTTACTTGAACTTTGGTTTCACTGCTTGTCATACCTCCATGCCCAGCATGCAAAAACTGGCCGTGTACTCGGCGCAGGCTATGCAGGAGCTTGAAGCGGCAATCGCACAGCGCGATGTTCCGAAAACACGTCTCAAGAGTAGTGTGAAGAAGATCGCTACTAAACCGGGAGCAAAGCGGACCAAGGTGTCCGCGCCACCGAACAAGAAGCCAACCTCGATTCAAGTCAGTCCAGCGACACCCAAAAAGAAATCGGCAAGAAAACCCAGCGCTAAAGTTACCGCCTAGGCCGCGCGAGCGACCTGGGGCAACAACGTATCCAGAGCAGCTTTCAAATGACCGACCGTGCGGTCTACATGGTGCCATTTTTCAAGACCAAACAAACCTATCCGGAAGGTCATGAAGTCTGCAGGTTCGTCGCATTGCAAGGGCACGCCAGCAGCCGTCTGAAGACCTTGGCCCAAGAATTTCTTACTGGACTGGATCTCGGCATCTTCCGTATAACTAACGACTACGCAAGGTGCCTTGAAGCCCTCAGCCGCGACGCTTGGAATGCCACGGCTCTCAAACAAGGCGCGTACCTTGGTGCCAAGATCAATTTGCTCAGCGCGAACTTTTTCGAAACCATAGGCTTGGGTTTCTTTCATCACTGCACATAAGCGTGTCAATGCATCGGTGGGCATGGTTGCATGATAGGCATGACCACCACCTTCATAGGCTTCCATGATCTGCATCCATTTCTTCAGATCACAGGCAAAGCTGGTGCTGGTCGTCGCGTCAATCGCAGTGCGCGCACGCTCGCTCAACATCACCATCGCGCAGCAGGGCGAACTGCTCCAGCCTTTTTGAGGCGCCGAAATGAGCACGTCGACACCGGTGGTTTTCATGTTGACCCACAAGGCACCAGAGGCGATGCAATCCAGTGCCAAGAGACCACCCACCGAATGTACGGCGTCGGCCATGGCGCGCAAATAATCGTCCGGCAAAAGCATCCCGGCCGAGGTTTCGACATGCGGAGCGAAAACCACGGCGGGCTTTTGCTCAAGAATGGTTGCGACAACTTCATTGATGGGGGCAGGCACCCAGGCGGCCTGTTTCGCGTTACTCACGCGCCGCGCCTTCATCACAATAGCTTCGGACGCGATCTTGCCCATATCCAAAATTTGCGTCCAGCGGTAGCTGAACCAGCCGTTACGAATAATCAAAACCTTCTTGTCATTCGCAAATTGCCGTGCCACCGACTCCATGCCGAAAGTACCGCTACCCGGCACTAGAACTGCAGATTTAGCCTGATAGACCTCTTTAAGGATACTTGAAATATCCTTCATCACGCCCTGGAAGCTCTGGGACATGTGGTTCAATGCGCGGTCGGTATAGACCACGGAAAATTCTAGGAGACCGTT
>JANLRI010000139.1:0-2259 GCA_031361565.1 Betaproteobacteria bacterium
CGGATGTCGTTGACATCAACGTGTCCATCGATAAGTTCGCTTACTGCGGGGAGGACTTTGACCATGAGGGTTTCGTCGGCCTGCTCAGCAAGCGCGGTGAGACTCGTGGTGAGTTCGGCATCAGCGGTGGGTGCGGCTACGAGAAGTGCGGTTGCTTTGGTGAAGTGGGCAATGCGGGCAAGATCGGCCCTCGTGCCAAGTACACGCACTGCGGTGATGGTGAGGGCGGCTACTTCATCGAACGAGCCGTACATCCAACGGAACCGGTACAGGCCAATCAGGAACCCGAATGTGACCTGTGCCGCAACCGCCGCACCGAAAATTCCGATCAGCGGGCGGCTTGGAATTGAACCCAGCGCGAAGTCAAGCCGAATCCAGGCGGCCAAATACAGTGCCAACCCCCAAGCACCCAGGTCTACCAGGGCTTTTGTTGCCGATACAAGCGGTTCCGCACTACGGCCGTTTCGTGCGCACGTTTGTATCGAAGTATCGCTCAAGGTCACGTGCCATCTTGCTGGTTGCCTAGTGCGAGCAGCGTTGCCTACTTATGCTGTTGGCCGTAGGCTTCGGGTCATGTCGAACGTTGCGGAGCAATTCATAAGCTGGAGTGACTACCTAGCCATTGAGCGGAATTCGCCGGTTCGTCATGAATGGGTTGGTGGGGCAATGTTTGCGATGGCCGGTGGATCGCGCTTGCACAACCTCATTTCGCTTCGCCTGGCCAATCACTTCACAAACGCGGGAGGACCGCACGGGTGCGAGACGTTTATGGCCGATATGAAAGTGGTAACCGATATGGCCGCCTACTATCCCGATGTGATGGTCGTTTGTGATGATCCGGGAACTGACGAGTACTTCATGGAAACTCCCTGTCTAATTATTGAGGTCTCGTCCCCCTCGACTGCGGAAATTGACCGTCGAGAAAAATGGGCCGCGTATGCCAAGATTCCTACTCTGCGGCATTACTTATTGGTTTCACAAACCGAGGCGTTGATTGATCATCGGTTTCGCACGGAGCTTGGGTGGACTTCAGAGATTCTTTGCCTCGGTGACACGCTGACGGTCCATTGCCCAGAAATGACGCTCGAAGTTGCCGCCATCTACGCAGGACTTCTCTCCGAATCCTCTGCGGTTTAGTGCTTGGCCGCCACCGTTGGTTGATTGGCTGGCGAATGTGCTTGCAAGTGCTTGAATCTGGATGGTCAGCTGGCACCGCGTGATGGACTGCGTGCCATGGAGATGGCCGTCAGAACCGATATCAGCTATCCGCTCGATCGTCTCAGGTAGTCGTCGACGCCCGTGTACATGACCGCATTGTGCCCGGGCGCGCCATGCTGAACTTAACGAACGGCTGGCCGTTGCATCGGCTAGTTCCGATAGTGGCCTCAATGACCTCACCGATACGATCCTGACGGCGTCAAGTTAAACCGAACTCGAACACTTGCTCGAAACCTAGCTTTGGGTCATAAGTAGTGTTGAGCGGCGCATTGCGCATTGAATGATCAACAAGAGCTTCGGCGGCATCTTCAGTGAGCGGCGCTCCGTGCTTCAGCGCAGATTGGCGCGATCGTCGCAACTGGCGCTGTGGCCATAACGAAACTTAAGCTGTTGGTGCGCACCAGCCTGCGAGGAGGTCGATTTGTTTGTTGGGGGTGGTGGGGATGTCGGTGGGGGTGAAGAAGTTGCCGGTGCTTTGGGGGACGGGGGTGCGGGTGATGAGTTTGTGGGTGGTTGGTTGGATTTGTTCGTTGGGGCCGATGAGTTGTTCGTGGAGTTTTTCGCCGGGGCGGAGGCCGGAGTAGATGATTTTGATGTCTTTGCGGGATTGTTTGATCATTTGTTTGGCTACGTCGGCGATGCGGACGGGTTTGCCCATGTCGAGGATGAGGGCGTCTCCGTTGTTGCCGATGGCGCCGGCTTGGATGACGAGTTGTACGGCTTCGGGGATGGTCATGAAGTAGCGGGTTACGTCGCGGTCGGTCACGGTTACTGGTCCGCCGTTTTCGATTTGGGCTCGGAAGGCATGAATGAATGAGCCGCGTGATCCGAGGACAATCCCAAATCGTACGGACATATACGATCCGGTGGCGGCCGAGGAGATCGACTTCGTTTACGTCGCGGATGTCGTTGACATCAACGTGTCCATCGATAAGTTCGCTTACTGCGGGGAGGACTTTGACCATGAGGGTTTCGTCGGCCTGCTCAGCAAGCGCGGTGAGACTCGTGGTGAGTTCGGCATCAGCGGTGGGTGCGGCTACG
>JANLRI010000147.1:0-5255 GCA_031361565.1 Betaproteobacteria bacterium
TTGCCGCAAGATGGTCGCATTACTTTGCGAATTGGTGGGCGCCCGATGGACGTGCGGGTATCGACCCTGCCTACCGGGCATGGTGAGCGAGCGGTACTTCGTTTGTTAGACAAAGAAGCCGGTCGCTTGGATTTAGAAAAGCTAGGTTTTGCGCAAAGTAACCTGAACGCGTTTGATCGTCTGATCAAACAACCCCACGGTATTGTTCTAGTGACGGGACCTACCGGCTCGGGTAAGACCACCACTTTGTATGCGGCGCTGAGCCGACTCGACAGTGCAACGACCAACATCTTGACCGTTGAAGATCCGATTGAATATGATCTTGACGGCATTGGTCAAACCCAGGTCAATGCGCGTATCGATATGTCTTTCGCGAAGGCGCTGCGTTCGATCCTGCGCCAGGATCCGGACGTGGTCATGATTGGTGAGATTCGCGACCTCGAAACTGCGCAAATTGCGGTGCAGGCTTCGTTGACGGGGCACTTGGTGTTGGCGACTCTGCATACCAATGATTCTGTCTCCGCCGTCACTCGTTTGACGGACATGGGGATTGAGCCATTTTTGCTGTCCTCCTCCTTACTCGGGGTGGTGGCCCAGCGCCTGCTTCGCAAGCTTTGTGCACAGTGTCGTCAGCCCGACCCGGTGTCACGAGCCTGGCGTGCGGTAGGTTGCACGGCCTGTAATCGATCTGGATATCAAGGGCGAACCGGCGTTCACGAGACTTTCGTGGTGAATGACGAAGTGAGAGCCTTGATTCATAACAACGCCTCGGAGGCCGAATTACGGGCGGCGGCGACGCGTGCTGGCCTGGTTTCCATGCGTGAAGACGGCCGACGTTTCTTGCAGTCTGGTGTTACTTCGCTTGATGAACTGGTGCGTGTGACCGGCGACTGAGGATCATCAGGCTAAGCGTCCCAGCGACGACACCCCAAAACGCTGCACCGATGTTCAAGAAGGTTACCCCGGATAAGGTTACTAGGAAAGTGATCAAGGCAGGCTCTCTCTGGCCCTCGTCTTTCAGTGCCGCAACCAAGCCATTGCTAATCGTATTCAGAAGCGCCAAGCCTGCCACGGCCAAAATGAGCGCTTTGGGCAAAGCCGCCAGGATACTGGCGAGTGAGACGGCGACGAGGGAGATCACGACATACAGGAAGCCCGCGACCATCGCAGCAGGATAGCGTTTGGAGGCGTCCGGATGGATCTCCTTGCCCATGCAAAGAGCAGCAGTAATTGCGGCCAGATTGATCGCATAACAACCAAAAGGCGCGAGAGTGGTTGTGATCAAACCTGTCCAAGAAATTAGGGGAGAAATGGGCGCTTGATAGCCATGCGCCCGAAGGGTGGCGATACCCGGCACGTTTTGCGAGGCCATGGTGACGATAAAGAGCGGCAGGGCCACACTGATCGTGACGCCTAGATTGAACTCGGGGGTCACCCAAATCGGCTGCGTCAAGCTGAGGTTGACCGATTTGAAGTTGATGAGGCCTTGGGTCCAAGCGCAGATCATGCCGCTGAATAGTACCCATAAGGCCGCATAGGTGGGCTTGAAACGTTTAGCGAGCACATAAGTAAAAAACATGACCAACACCAGTATGGGCTGTGTTTTGCCCGAGGCAAATGCGTCCATCGCAAAGCGTGCCAAAACACCTGCCAAGAGCCCTGAGGCAATGGGTACCGAAATGCGATTCATCACTCGCTCGAATGCCTGGGAGACTCCGCTTGCAAGTATCAGTAGCCCGCAAACGACGAACGCTCCAATGGCCTGCGACATGGTGACCCCAACGAGACTGACCACGAGCAGCGCGGCTCCGGGCGTAGACCATGCAATTTTGATCGGCTGCTTGTAGTACCAGGACAAGCCGATGGTGAGGCCGCCCATGCCAAGGCAGAGCACTCCAATCCAAGAGCCGGTTTGCTCGGGGGAAGCTCCGGCTGCCTGTGCCGCCTTAAAAACGTGGGCCACCGAACTGGTGAAACCGACCAAAACGGCGATGAAACCCGCCGTCCATGCGGGAATTGCGGCGCGAGAGAAGAATAAGCTCGTCATATGGGTTGTATTTATTTATCTGGATGCGAGAATACCGTATGCCTGCATTTCGATTTGAAGCCGCCGACTTAACCGGCAAACTACAAAAGGGCGTTCTTGACGCGGAATCGCCCCGTCAAGCCCGCAGCTTGTTGAAGGATCGTGGCCTCACCCCCTTGGAGGTTGGGCCGGTGCAAGCCAACGAGCTGCGCCAAAATGTTTTTGCCGCCAAGCTGTCCAGCAACGATTTGGCGCTTTGCACGCGTCAGCTAGCGAGCTTGCTAAGTGCCAAGTTACCGATTGAGCAATCTCTTAACGCCGTGATCGAGCAGGCTGAAAAAGCCTCGGTGCGCGAACGGTTTGCTGCGGTTCGTAGCGAAGTGGTGGGCGGACAAACCATGTCGGAGGCCCTGGGCAAATACCCCAAAGATTTTCCTGAGGTGTATCGCGCCTTGGTGGCGGCGGGGGAGCAGTCCGGCGAGTTAGGTCGGGTCATGAATAAATTGGCCGACTACGTGGAGTCCCGTAACACCTTGAGCTCCAAACTTGTGCTCGCCTTTACTTATCCGGCGATTGTGTCGTTCGTGGCGATTTTGGTGGTCTTCGCCTTACTAACTTACGTGGTGCCGCAAATCATTGGCGTGTTCGAGCAAACCAAACAGGCCTTGCCGATGCCGACCATCATTTTGATTGCGATCTCGAATTTTTTACGAGCTTGGGGTTGGTATTTGTTCGGTCTCGCGGTACTGGCGGCGATTGCTTTTCGAATGGCTCTACGCTCGCCGAGTTTTAAGCTTGCTTGGCATACAAAGTTGTTGCACATGCCGGTGTTTGGTCGCTTAATCCGGGGAGCGAATACGGCGCGTTTTGCCTCGACCCTCAGTATTTTGACGAGCTCGGGCGTACCCCTGATTCGGGGTTTGGAGGCCGGCTTAAAGACATTAGGCAACGAGGCCTTGAAAGCTAACGTGGCTGACGCCATATCCAGGGTAAGAGAAGGCGTGCCCCTGTCCAAAGCTTTGGGCGTCGGCAAGCAGTTTCCTCCGATGATGGTTCACATGATTGCTAGTGGCGAGGCGACTGGTGAGCTTGCGCCTATGTTGGAGCGCACGGCGGAGACGATGTCATCGGAAACCGAGAGAAAGGCGTTAGCGCTGACAAGCATCCTAGAGCCCGTCATGGTGCTGGTCATGGGTGTGGTGGTTTTGTTTATTGTGCTGGCGGTTTTAATGCCGATTATTGATAGTAATTCGCTTGTGAAGTAAATCTAGTGTGGAACGCCACACTAGTGTGACGCACCATACTTGGTCGGGCTACAAAAATGCTCTCCAGTGTTGTTCTTTTTTTTCTGGGGGTTTTCCTATGTGGTTACTTCGTCTTCGTAAATTGCTTAAATCAGCCGGTCGTGAGGGTTTAATTTTGTTTTATGCGATTCGTCATCCGATGATCAATCCGTCACTCCGGTTGGCGGCCATAGCTATGTTTCTTTATGTACTTAGCCCGATTGATCTCATTCCGGATGTTGCACCCATTTTGGGGTGGGCCGACGACGCCGCCGTGCTCTTACTTGGCATTCCTTTCTTGTTAAAAAAATTGCCTACTAGCATTTTGGGGGAAGCGACGGCCTCGGCCGAGCGTCTGCTGTCTAAATTTAGTGTGTTTCGGTCGGCTCGTTAATTACAACAGAGGCACGACCTTCAATAAATAAGTCGGGACTTTAGTTTAGTGGGTTGCCAAACTTAAGCTGGAGCTTGTCGATCTCGCCCAATTGCTCTTTGCTCAATTTGGTGGCATAGGCCTTCACGTTCTCGTTTAGCTGTGCCAGGTTGGTGCCACCAATTATTGTGCTGGCCACCGTCCTGTTGTGATAGCAAAACGCCAGGGCCATGTGGTTAAGGCTCATAGACCACTTCAGAGCGAGCGCTTCATAGGCTTGGGCAACGACGGGTAATTCTGGCTTGGCATAGCGCGGCCATTTGTCCCCAAAGAGAGTGAGGCGGGCACCGGAAGGCTTCTCGCCATTGCGATACTTTCCACTGAGCAAGCCGAAGGCGAGAGGTGAGTAGGCGAGCAACCCGACCTTCTCGTGGTGGCAGGTTTCGCTCAGGCTAAGCTCGTACTCCCGGGCCATTAGATTGTAAATATTTTGAATACTGGCGATGCGTGGTAGGCCATACTTTTCAGACACTTTGACAAATTCGCTGACGCCCCAAGAGGTCTCGTTTGAGACGCCGAAATGCTTGACTTTACCGGCGCGCTTCAGCCGGTCCATGGCCTCAAGTTGCTCATCGAAGCTGGCACACGCGTAGTCTTTACCGCCGTCAAATCGTCCCGACCCGAATAGCGGCATGTTGCGCGTTGGCCAATGGACTTGATAGAGGTCAATCACGTCGGTTTGGAGGCGAGTCAAACTGGCATCACAGGCCAGGATGAAATCATCGCGTGTCAAGGCCCCAGATTCAAGTCGGCGGCCTTGACGGACCCAGTCCATGCCGCGACCAGGACCTGCGATCTTGGTGGCGAGAATGATTTTGCTGCGATCTTGTTTGGCAAGCCAGCGACCAATAATGCTTTCCGTGTGAGTGAAGGTTGCGGATTTGGTCGGAATCGGATACATCTCGGCCGTATCGATGAAATTAATATCGTTTTCGAGCGCCCAGTTGAGTTGTTCATGGGCCTCGGCTTCAGTGTTTTGTTCGCCAAAGGTCATGGTGCCGAGGCATATCTTGGGGACTTCGAGATCGCTTGTGCCGAGTTTGATACGTTCAATTGTCATGTCTATCCTTTTTCGTTAAAACCAGTTTAACTTGATGGGCTTGCCCTGGAGGCTGACCCATCGCCTTAGATCTTCATCGGCGCAGCATAGCCGGTGAGTTCCAGGTAGCCCTGGCCAATTCTTTTTTGATTCTCGAAAACGTTGACGAGTCCTTCCCAGTAGAACCCGCCTGTGCTGGCGCGCGCATCGACTTCCTGATCATCCATCAGGGGTTGCAGCGAGAGGACGCGTCTGGTGCTACTGTTTGGCCGTTGTAGCTCGATGTCCAGCTCGACCGGGTAGAGTGCGTTCGAACGTAATGAACGCCAGAAACGTTTGGGCTTAAAGCTGAGCGACTGACGGCGAGCGGTCGCTGGGTCTTGAGGGGGTAAGACGAAGTCCGCGTCACCTTGAGCATCAAAGCCCCGCGCCTCCGACCAAATGGCCTCACCCGCCGCTCTTGGCCGGATTTGG
>JANLRI010000150.1:0-8457 GCA_031361565.1 Betaproteobacteria bacterium
GCGCCTGCGCCACTGCCTCGCGAACCGGAGAAGGTTTGCGCAGGACGCACCGAACTACCGGGAGCCGAGGTAGAGTTTTTTCTACGAGCGCTTTGGTAACTGCCATCGGTGACGGGTTGGAAGGTGGGGATCAAATGGTGCTTGCCATTGCCAATCAGATCTGCACGGCCCATGCTTTTCAAAGCCTCCCGTAAGACTGGCCAATTATTGGCATCGTGATAGCGCAAGAAGGCTTTGTGCAGGCGTCGACGACGGTCCCCACGCACAATATCGACCGTTTCGCTCGTGCGAGTGACTTTACGTAAAGGGTTGCGATTACTGTGATACATCGCTGTGGCGGTGGCCATCGGCGAGGGATAGAAGGTTTGAACCTGGTCAGCCCGAAAGCCATTGCGCTTAAGCCAGATCGCCAGGTTCATCATGTCCTCATCACTCGTGCCAGGATGGGCGGCGATAAAGTAAGGGATCAGGTATTGCTTCTTACCGGCCTCGGCGCTGAACTTGTCAAACATTTGTTTGAACTTATCGTAGCTGCCAATGCCAGGCTTCATCATCTTGGTGAGTGGTCCCTGCTCAGTGTGCTCAGGAGCAATCTTGAGATATCCGCCCACGTGATGCTGAACGAGTTCTTTAACATATTCGGGCGACTTCACCGCCAAGTCATAACGCAGGCCGGAACCAATTAAAATTTTCTTGATACCACTGAGCTTGCGACCGCGGCGATACATGCTGATCAAAGGGCCGTGATCGGTATTCAAATTGCTACAAATATCAGGGTATACACAGCTCGGTTTGCGGCAAGCCGACTCAATCTCGGGGCTCTTGCAACCAATGCGATACATGTTCGCCGTGGGCCCGCCCAGATCGGAAATCACACCTGTAAAACCACTGACCTTATCGCGAATATCTTCAATTTCGCGAATTACCGAATCTTCTGAGCGGCTCTGAATGATGCGGCCTTCATGCTCCGTGATTGAACAGAAAGTACACCCACCAAAGCAACCACGCATGATGTTCACGCTAAAGCGAATCATCTCCCAGGCAGGGATTTTGGTGGCGCCATCGTGGCCCCCGTGCTCGTCGGCGTAAGAGGGATGCGGGCTACGAGCATACGGCAGCCCAAATACTAAATCCATTTCTTCAGTAGTCAGCGGTATTGGGGGCGGATTGATCCACACATCACGCGCCGTCGGGCCTTCGCCATGAGCTTGTACCAAGCTACGGGCGTTGCCAGGATTGGTTTCAAGATGCAGAACGCGGTTGGCGTGAGCATAGAGCACAGGATCGCTCTTGACTTGCTCGTACGACGGCAGGCGGATAACCGAGCGATCACGCGGGGGCACCTTAAGTGAACCCTTGGATTGCAGCTTGGGATTGGGTACAAAGTTGAGCACTTGAGCAGTGGCGCCTAAAACACTGCTAAGCGCAGCATTCGCGCCTTGAGCGGCCTGATCGTCTTTCTCGCACGTTGTGCCCTGGGCCTTAGCCTGCTCGGATGTCGTCATGTAGGGATTGACATGCGACTCAACACGGCCCGGTGCATCAACATCGGTCGAATTGATCTCAAACCAACGGTGACGCTTCTCGTCGTCGGGGCGGCGTACAAAAGCCGTACCACGCACATCGGTAATATTGAGTATCGGCTCACGTGCGGCGAGGCGATGGGCAATTTCCACAATCGCGCGTTCCGCGTTGCCGTACAAGAGTAAGTCACTCTTGGCATCGACCACGATCGAGCGGCGCACTTTATCCTGCCAATAATCGTAATGCGCGATTCGGCGAAGTGAGCCTTCAATACCACCGAGGATAATCGGCACATCGCCGTACGCTTCGCGACACCGCTGGCTGTACACAATGGCCGCGCGATCAGGCCGCTTGCCGCCCACATCGCCTGCGGTGTAGGCATCATCACTACGCACTTTTCGATCCGCCGTGTAACGGTTGATCATCGAATCCATGTTGCCGGATGTGACTCCGAAAAACAGATTCGGCTTACCTAGAATTTTGAAAGGATCGGCACTTTGCCAATCCGGTTGGGCGATGATGCCGACTCGAAATCCCTGGGATTCCAACATGCGTCCAATCACCGCCATGCCAAAGCTCGGGTGATCGACATAAGCGTCGCCCGTCACAATAATGATGTCGCAACTATCCCAGCCAAGCGTTTCCATCTCGGCCCGGTTCATGGGCAAAAATGGCGCTGTGCCAAAGCGTGCCGCCCAGTACTTGCGGTAACTACTGAGGGGTTTCGCGGGGCGCGGAAAAAGGGAGACGTCTTGGTAGACGCTTAAGCTGCTGGACATGGGCTACCTTGTAAGGGGCGAATTCTACTCCCTTGGGGGATGGGAAAGATACTCTACTTTTAGGGCTGCGCCCCAGGAAGCCCTAAATTTTAGGTTTGCGCCTCGGCTTCGGCTTGGCCTTGGCCTCTAAAGCGCAGCTCAACGCTAATCGCGCCCAAGGAAGCATTTCTCCGGGAGATTCCATCGCAGAATCGGGAGCCGTATAGTAGTTGAGTGAGTTTTCCTTACCCTTGGCCTGGTAAGCAAAGCGTAGGCACCCTGCGGCTTCATACTGCTCACGAGTCTCGTCACTCGCTTTAAGATACAACCTCTCATTATTTCCCGTTCCCTTGGGAGACAAATCGATGATCCAGGCGATTGATCGGCCTTCGACGTAAATCGCCCACCCGCCGAACATGCGTTTGGCGACGGGCTCTCCGACACCGGAGAGCAGTTCACAGCAATAGTCTGCAAAGTCTTTTGACGAGGCCATCGGCTTATTTTGACACAGGCCAGGCAAAGGTTTTCCGGTCCAGATCAAGACGATTTTCGAGTTCAGCTTTATCGTCTGGGAAATGAACGCAAAAATCGAATACGAAACTGATGTCCTCGTGGTCGGCACGGGGCCGATGGGCGCCACCACCGCCCTCGCCTTGGCCACCTACGGGGTGAATGTCACCGTGATCTCAAAAGGTAACTGGCTCGCCAATACGCCAAGAGCACATATCACCAATCAACGCGCCGTTGAAGTTTTGCGCGATCTTGGTCTGGAGGAGGAGGCGAAAAAGTACGCAACTCCCTGGGAATGGATGGGCGACACCTTATTCACAACCAGCTTGACCGGACCAGAAATCGCACGGCTTCGGACCTGGGGTACCGGCGATGGGCGTATCGGCGATTACTTGCAGGGCAGCCCGTGCACGATGCTCGATCTGCCGCAGTCCTACCTGGAACCGATCCTGATCAACCGTGCCGCAGAACGTGGTGCGAGGGTTTCTTTCAACACAGAATATCTCGAACATTGGCAAGATGATCGCGGGGTGACGGTCCACCTGCGCGACACTTTGTCGAATCGAGCGTTCCAGGTGCGGGCGAAATATCTCGTGGGCGCAGACGGAGCGCGCTCGAAAATTGTTGAAGACTTAGGGCTACCGATCGAGGGCCATTTCGCGCGTGCCAGCACGGCCTATATTCTTTTCGAGGCCGATCTGACCCGCTATGTCGCTCATCGTCCCAGCATCTTGTATTGGATCATCAGTCCGAGTGCGGCGTTCGGAGAAATTGGCTTGGGCGTTCTTCGGGCGATTCGGCCCTGGAACCAATGGATCGCAGGATGGGGATTTGACCCAGCCAACGGCGACCCGGATTTCTCCGAAGAAGCCGTGAAGCAACGTATTCGAATGTTGGTCGGGGATCCCGATCTGGACATCCGCATCGACTCTTCCTCGGTCTGGTTTGTCAACCAGGCCTTCGCACCCACCTACTCGAAAGGCCGGATTTTTTGCGGGGGCGACGCCGTGCATCGCCACCCTCCCTCAAGCGGCTTAGGGTCCAATACCTGTTTGCAAGATGCGTTCAACCTTGCCTGGAAGCTCGCCTTCGTTGTAAAGGGATATGCCACTCCTGGCCTTCTCGACTCCTACACCTTGGAGCGCGCTCCAGTGGGCGCTCAGGTGGTCGCAAGAGCCAACCAGTCTCGCCTAGACTACGCGCCGCTCAACGCTTGCTTTAGAGATCCGAGCGCGGAAAACCCCGTGCAGGCAGGGCTTGATCAACTCAAAAGCTTTGGCGCTGAGGGGCATAGCCGACGCGAACTCCTTGAAGCGGCACTCAGAGTCAAGGAGTTCGAATTTAACGCCCAAGGCGTTGAGATGAACCAACGCTGCGAATCCCAGGCCGTGATTCCAGACACTCCGAACGAGCCTGAGGTCTGGGCGCGTGATCGACAGTTATACCTACAGCCGAGCACGCGACCTGGCGCAAAACTTCCCCATGCCTGGATTGTGAATCAGCAGGGGTATCGGGTATCCACCCTGGACAAAGTGGGCCAAGGGAAGTTCACGCTCATCACAGGATTGTCGGGGCAAGCCTGGGTTGAGGCCGGACGCAACCTGAGTCTCGAATACCTTCGAACCTTGGTGATTGGCTCGCCAGATGCTCAAGACTTGTACTTTTCCTGGCATCGCGTTCGTGAAATCCATGAGGCCGGTGCTCTCTTGGTAAGACCTGATGGCGTGGTTGCATGGCGACATCGCGACGCCATCCATAATCCGGAAAACGCGCTTGAAATGCTCCGTGCGGCATTCAGTTGTATTCTTTAAGCATCGTCACGATCAAACTTAAAGGAACATCATGAAAAAAATGCCCTCTCGGATGCATATCGTGCTCTCCTCGATGATTGCTCTTGGTTTATCCACAGGGATCTACTCGTCCATCCCCATCGCGTCCGCGACCGGTCTGGCCACTTGCGATTCCGGACCTAAAAGTGGTTGGCAGCCGGTCGAAAAACTGGAAAAAATGCTTACCGAAAAAGGCTGGACTGTGCGCCGTATTAAAGAAGATGGTGGTTGCTACGAAGTTTATGCACTCAACGAGAAGGGTGAGAGGGTGGAGGCGTACTTTCATCCGGTTACCCTGGATTCGGTTCCGACCAAGCGATAGCGTGGAAGGCGAAGTGAAAATCACGGCCTGGGGTTACTCCGGTATTCGAGGTAGATCCTGATGGCCGCACCCACCCTGCTGCCAAGTCAGCTTCGAGGCGTCCTCGTGTGGCCCTGGTGGCAACGCCTCTTGCATTGGGGTTTAGCCTTGAGTGTCCTGGCCGCCCTGATCACCCATGAAAGCGGGAAAATCCATGAATGGTTTGGCTACTCTGCGCTGGGCCTGGCCTGCCTGCGAATCGCACAAGGTTTCAACGGGCCTAAGGTTGCACGCTTTGCGACCTTTACTCACGGAGCGCGACACACTTTAAATTATGCCAGGGCAGTTCTAAACCGACAAGAAGCCCGTCATCTCAACCATAACCCCTTGGGCGCGTGGATGGTGATCGTGCTTCTAGGACTCACGGTTCTCGGAGCGCTGAGCGGCTGGCTCTACACTACTGACCGCTTCTGGGGCATCGCCTGGGTTGGCGACCTGCATGCCTTCCTCACCTGGCCTTTTGTGCTGCTCATCGGCCTGCATCTTCTTGGCGTGATTCTTGCCGGACTGCATCACCGTGAAAATTTGGTCGCGGCGATGATTCATGGTCGCAAGCGAGCTGTTAACAAAGAGTAGGCGTCCTGGCGAGGTACTCCTGCGAGCAAATCGGTGCATTAGGGATCTGCACCGGCCACCCCGTACAATGTTGAGCTACGCGCGCTAGTGCTCACATGAAGCCAAAAACCCTATGAAAACCAAAGCTGCAGTCGCCTGGAAATCTGGCGCACCTCTGTCCATTGAAACCGTCGACCTCGACGGCCCTCGTGCCGGCGAAGTGCTGGTCGAAATCAAGGCCACGGGCATTTGCCATACCGATTACTACACGCTTTCAGGCGCCGACCCGGAAGGCATTTTTCCAGCGATTCTTGGCCATGAAGGTGCCGGCATTGTCGTAGATATCGGCCCTGGGGTGACGACCCTGCAAAAAGGTGATCACGTCATCCCCTTATACACACCGGAATGTCGAAGCTGCAAATTCTGCTTGTCACGCAAGACTAATTTGTGCCAGAAAATTCGCAGCACCCAAGGTCGCGGACTGATGCCTGACGCCACCAGTCGCTTCTCGATGGATGGCAAACCTATTTTTCATTACATGGGTACGTCGACCTTTAGTAACTACACCGTGGCTCCGGAAATCTCCATGGCCAAGATTCGCAAAGATGCACCGTTTGACAAGGTTTGTTATATCGGCTGTGGTGTCACGACCGGCATTGGCGCTGTACTTTTTACCGCCAAGGTCGAAGCGGGTGCAAATGTCGTCGTGTTTGGTCTCGGCGGTATCGGCCTAAATGTTATTCAAGGTGCCAAGATGGGGGGCGCCGACAAAATTATCGGGGTTGATATCAACCCCGCTCGCCAAGCAATGGCGCGTAAATTCGGCATGACACATTTCATCAACCCGAACGATACTGAAAACGTGGTGGACGCGATTGTGCAACTCACTGACGGCGGTGCAGACTACAGTTTCGAGTGCATCGGCAACACCAAGGTCATGCGCCAAGCCTTGGAATGTACCCACAAGGGTTGGGGCCAGAGCATCATTATTGGCGTGGCCGAGGCCGGTGCAGAAATTAGCACTCGCCCTTTCCAACTGGTGACGGGCCGTCAGTGGAAGGGCTCCGCCTTTGGAGGCGCACGAGGCCGTACCGATGTACCCAAGATTGTGGACTGGTACATGGATGGCAAAATCAATATTGACGACTTGATCACCCACACGATGCCCCTTGCGGACATCAATAAGGGCTTCGATCTCATGAAGCGTGGCGAGTCGATTCGTGGCGTGGTGCTTTTCTAATGCCTGCCAGCCAGGCCTAGAAAAAAGCTTCGGGCGAAAAATCTTTGCACTGGAATTTTGTTGTTTAGTTATTTTGAGCGTCTGCTCGATCCGTTTCCGGCCAACCCGCCCAAGGTGGCGCCCAAAAGCATCAAAGAGTTCATTTGGGCGTCGACGAAGGGTACCCGCCGTGTCTATTTAGCGCTCACCCTGGTGACGGCGCTGATTGGAGGCTTCGAGGCCCTGCTCTTTTCCTTCATGGGCAAGATCGTCGATTGGATCGCCAGCACTCCTGCGAATCAACTCTGGAACGAGCGTGGACACGACCTTGCGCTATTGGCGGCTTTGCTCATCGGCAGCATTGCCTTAGTGGTGGTTCAGGCGACCATCAAGTATCAGGTTCTGTTCAGTAATTTTCCGATGCGGCTGCGCTGGGATTTTCATCGCTGGATGCTCTCTCAGAGCCTCGCGTTCTATCAAGATGAATTCGCAGGAAGAATCGCGACCAAGGTGATGCAGACCGCCCTTGCAGTGCGTGCCGTGCTCATCGCGTTCTGTGATTTGGCCGTGTTCCTGATCATTTATTTTTTCACCATGGCCGGTTTAGTGGGAGGCTTTCAGCTTTGGCTCCTCGTCCCTTTCTTTGGCTGGTTGGCGCTGTATATCGTGTTGATACGATACTTTGTGCCCAAGATCGGCGACGTTGGAAAATTGCAGGCGGATGCAAGGAGCACGATGACAGGCCGCATCGCCGACGCTTACTCCAACATCACCACGGTCAAACTGTTCTCACATCATGAGCGCGAAGCCGCCTATGCCAAAGAATCCATGCAAGAGTTTCTAGGCACCGCTTACGCGCAGATGCGGCTTGCCACTCAATTTGAAATCGCCAATGCGATTTTGTCAGTCGCGATGATCCTGAGCACGTCAGGCTTGGTGTTGTACTTTTGGAGCCAAGGCGAAGTCGGCCCTGGGGCCGTTGCGGCGTCAACAGCCATGGCCATGCGATTGAATGGCATCTCGCACTGGATCATGTGGGAAATGTCTACCCTTTTTGAAAACATCGGTACGGTGAAAGACGGCATTACAATGTTCTCTCAGCCCTTGACGGTGGAAGATCCACCTGAGGCCAAGCCCTTACAAGTTGGTCAAGGCGAAATACGTTTCAAAAACGTAAGCTTTGGGTATCGTCCAGATCTCAAAGTCTTTTCCGATCTCAACCTCACCATTCAACCGGGCGAGAAAATCGCCCTGGTCGGCCCCTCCGGTGCTGGTAAAAGTACCCTAACGAACTTGCTTCTCAGGCTCTACGATATTCAAGGCGGCTCAATCCTCATTGATGGTCAGGATATCGCGAAAGTCACCCTTGAGAGTCTGCAAGCGAACATCGCCATGGTGACGCAAGACACCTCGCTCTTGCACCGCTCCATCTCCGAAAATTTGCGCTACGGGCGTCCAGACGCCAGCGACCACGATATTCGCCGCGCAGCCCAAGAAGCCGAGGCCGAAAAGTTCATTGCAGGCATGCAAGATCCCTCAGGGCGTACAGGGTTCGATGCCCATGTCGGCGAGCGAGGAGTCAAACTTAGCGGAGGCCAAAGGCAGCGCATCGCGATTGCAAGAGTCATTTTAAAGAACGCTCCCATCTTGGTCCTGGATGAAGCCACCAGCGCCTTGGATAGCGAAGTCGAAGCCGCCATT
>JANLRI010000151.1:0-3311 GCA_031361565.1 Betaproteobacteria bacterium
GCCTGCCTCGGCGGTAGTGAGTTCGTGATCGTCCGCGAGCACGTGGACTGAGCTCCCGGTCGCTAGTTCTGCAAGGAGTTGTTCAACGGCTCTTTGCGCTGCGGCTGGTAGTTCGATCTCTCCGCTTGGTGTGCGTACAGCGACCACCCGCACATCAGCGGGTAGCGCGAGACGTGCAGCGAGTTTCTTTCGATCACGTGCCGTTAGCTCGAATACTGCTGTTCCGTTCATGCCTCAATCATGAACCATAAACACCACAAGTGCAACCAACTCTTGTTGTAGTGAGGTTTTCATGCGATCCCGGAGGTGGCGTTACAAGTAAGGGTCAAGGGGAGGGTCACGAACTCAGCGTGCTCAAAACCCAAAACTTCAATAGTAAGTGCGCGTACGTAGACCGCTCTACGAACTGGGTGGACTGGGCGTATTTGGTGGACAAAACGTGGACTGGGGAACACGTAATCGCAGCTGGTGGACTGGGTGGACGGTCGTCCTAACCTTTGCCAAGGTGAGGGTCGCGGGTTCGAATCCCGTCTTCCGCTCCAAATGGAACCCCCTGCGTTGCAGGGGGTTCTTGTATTTTCGGGCCTGAACAGGTTTTCAGTTTTGCCCATCATGCCCATTCTTTTGCCCATCAAGCTTGGGGTGCTGGTGGGTGCTCTGAGCTCAGTATTCGCCTGGTTGGAGCCAGAGGACTTTTCCGTTGCGTGCGACCACGATCGGGTGTCCGAGTCGGCGGTGCTCATCGATTGCGTAGGTTACGGCTTCGCGGATCATGAGGGTTTCATCGAGCAGGCGTTGTGTCCTGGCGTCGATGGTCTGGGCTCCGGTTTCAGGAACTTTCATGGTGGTCACTTCACTCACTAGACCATGTTCTCATACTGCTTAGTGTTTGCCTAGCGGCTGAGGTTTTGGAGGTGGTCCCAGCGTTGTTTGTCGTAGATGGTTTCGAGGTGATCTTCGGAGTTGGCCACGATCGCTGGTTCTTCGCTGGCGTTCTCCCAAAGCGACCATGAATCGACACGGAAACGGTAGGTGTTGAAGAAGTAGTGCAACCCGGCTTTGAAGCGCCGTCGAATGGTTTCCTCGGGCACGTCGTGACCTCCAGCAAGAACTCGGGCGGCTACACGAGCTAGGGCTACTTCGACGTTGGGGAGTGCCACGAAAATCATTTTGGTGTGGTAGCCATTTTGTGAAAGGCGATCGATCCTTCCGACGAGACCTTTCGACGCAAGGTTGGTTTCAAAACAAAAACTCTTCCGTTCCACTGCCAAGGCTGTGAGGCGTGCTGACACTATTCGTCCCGCGGTGAAATCGGCTCCTGCAATGTTTGGATTGTTCGATCGGAGTTCAGCACCAATCAGGTCGGCGTTCACAAACTCAACTTCTGGTCCAAGAAACCGTGGCGATACTGTCGTTTTCCCAGCGCCGTTTGGGCCAGCCAAAACGATTGCTTGTGGTTGGTCGAATTTGGGCACGTGTCCTTCATCGTCTCTTTAGGGCGGGGCGCAACTGATCAGCACACCCTATTCGGGGCAACCTTGCAATGCTCTTGTTGTGTTGCCTTGGCGTTTGATCTTACGACTCAGCTCGAACTGGGAATAGTAAGTACGCGTATGTAGACCGCTCTACGAACTGGGTGGACTGGGCGTATCTGGTGGACAAATCGTGGACTGGAGGGCACGTATTCGCAGCTGGTGGACTGGCTGGACGGTCGTCCTCACGTTTTTTTTGCCAAGGTGAGGGTCGCGGGTTCGAATCCCGTCTTCCGCTCCAAATGTAAACGCAGGTCGGGCATCCTTTCGAGGGTGCCTGATTGCTTTTTGAGCGATGGTTTGCCCATGCCGTGCCCATGCCGTGCCCATGGGCTGTTCTCAAGCGGTGCCTGGTTCGGGTCGATGGGTTGGCAGGAGTAGATCGAAACGACCGTTTACGCCTTCTGGGTCGATGCGTCAGCGCACTCCGGGTTCTTGGGAGCTTCGGGCCTATTCGGGTGTTGACGCTTTCACTGGTCGGGTCACGTATCGAACGCGGACTGTGCGGGGAACAAAGGTTGAGGCAACGAAGTCGTTACGGGAGCTTGTTGCTGTTGCCCAGTGCGGGCCTGCGTTTGGTGCCCGAGCATCGTTCGCCACGCTACTTGATGCGTGGCTTCGGGCGAAGGCTGGAACGTGGTCAGCGAGTACGTTGCAGCAGACGAAATCGATTGTGTCGCATCATCTTGTGCCTCGTCTTGGGTCGGTGCCTGTGGGCGCGGTAACTACCGAACAGATTGATCAGGTTTTGGCTGATCTTCGACGTGTCCGGTCTGCGGGCACGGTTGGCCGAATTCGAGCCGTTATTCACGCAGTATTGGCTCAGGCTGTCAGGTGGGATTGGACCTGAGTCGAACCCAGCGACACACGCTGCGCGTTTTGTTGAGGGCCCCAAGGCCCATGAGGTCCCGCCGGTTGAAGTGATTCAAAAGGTTTTGGATTCGCTACGGACGAACGATCCGCTGATGATGTTGTTTGTGCGATTGGCCGCAACGACGGGCGCTCGTCGCGGTGAGGTTCTTGCGTTGTCGTGGTCTGATATCGATTTTGCCAATCGCTGCGTTCGGCTTGTTCACGGCATTGTTGACGGTGTGGGTGGTCCGGTGCGGCAGGAACGCAAAACGAAAAACGCAAACTGTATTGATCTTGATGATGACACCGTTACATTGCTACGTGAGCATCACAACCGGTGCCGTGTCGCATCGGATAAGCGAAAGTTGGTTGTTGATCGGCTGCCGTTGTTTGGGAAGCCGACTGATATGAGTAGGCCTTGGGCTCCGAACTGGGCAACGAAAAGGTTTGCCGTAGCGCTCGCCTATGCGGGAGCTGATCATTTTCGTTTGCACGATCTCCGACATTTTGTTGCCACGCAAATGCTTGCTGCGGGTATTGCTCTTCCAGTGGTATCTGCCCGCCTCGGTCACGCTCGTGTTTCGACGACGCTCAATGTCTACGCTGCATCAATGCCAGCGTGGGATCGTGCCGCTGCGGAAACGATGAGCTCACTGCTCCGAGCAAGTTGATATGTGTACATTCCTCTGCATCGGGGCGCGACGAGTAGCGGGGGTGCTTGCATTTTCCAGGGAGTAGCTCGCTGTGCCGGTGTTGTTAGGGAGTTCCGGTTTGGCGGTATTGGGTGAGTCGGCCGCGCATTGTTGGGTGGTTTGAGAGTAGGTCGATGATTTGATTGGGGGTGTGGGGCGGGTTTTGCCATCGTCGTGCGAGTTGTTCTAGCGCTGCCGCAACGAGATCGCTGTCACTGTTGATCAGGATCTGAAT
>JANLRI010000169.1:0-4552 GCA_031361565.1 Betaproteobacteria bacterium
GGCTTGTTCCCACTTCTCGATTTCAACCCACGACGAGACGAAAACGTAAGCCGCCGCTACCTGCAAGGAATGTATGGAGGCATACCAATCGTGGACGACGCCGAATTCGTTGCGGCGCTCCAAGACTTTCCCGAACAAGCAGGAGCTAACCCTTGAGTAGATCGTTACGCCCAACCCGAAAGCCAGCAACGTTGCCACCAAAGCGACGTATCCTGATTTTTGCCGAAGGAGAAGCAACCGAAACGGCATACTTCACCCACCTGCATAGGCTCCATCGAGAACGAGTCATCATCGTTCTCGATCCCCGTCATGGGACACCGCTCACGCTCGTACGACACGCAGTCGACGAACGTGAGCGATGCCTCAAGGCAGAACGACAAAGCCGCGGCGCGGGTTACGACGAGTACTGGGTCGTAGTGGATGTCGACGAGCACCCAAACCTTGCTGAGGCGCTCGAACTGGCTCAATCCAACTCGATAGCCGTGGCTGTTTCTAACCCTTGCATCGAGCTTTGGTTCGTTCTTCACTCCACCGACCAAACGGCGTTCATACACCGACACGACGCCCAAGCAGCCAGCAAGAAGCTGTACAAGTTTGAGAAGCGCCCGACGACCGAAGCACTCGATCTTTTCGTCAGTGCGTTTCCCGAGGCGAAACGCCGGGCTGAAAAACTCGACGCCCTTCACCGCGACAACGGATCACCAGAAGGGAGCAACCCGAGTACCTCAATCCCATCTCTCATAAACAGCATCACCGCATAAAGCGAAGAGCCCACCAGCTGGAACTGGCGGGCCCTTCAAAAGCTGAGACAAGCGTCCAGCAATCAACACCGACACCGTAGCAGCAGAGTCGGCGCCGACGCGAATCCCAGCGAAAAATCCTCTTCCCTTTTTCGCGACCCAGGAGGTCCGCCGTGCCAACGCACTCAGAAACACCAACGCATCATTCATCGAAAGCAAATCTCAATAATCTTCGACCCTACGGATCGCTCACCGTTTGTCGAATCACAAGCACCCATCCAGAACAGGTACTCTGCGCGCTTACTAAACAGGTGCAAGCACAACTCAATTCTGATTCGAAACGAAACCGAGTGAAAGATCTGTCGGTATCGGACATCACGCCTATCTCGGGAACCAGCCTCCAAGCTATTTCCATGACGTGGTCCGAACAGCGCCCATCAGCCGGCTTCACAGATAACAGACAAGACGTACGACAGCACTACGTAGTTGCTGCTAGCGACGGAACATACGTGGCAGTCAGCACGAACTCACCATCGACGCAGGGTCGAATCCTCAAGTGGATTCGATCCGACAAACAAGGCTTCGTCACACGAATACCCGACCGAACATTCCGCTCGCTTAGTAAAGGCAAAACAGCCATCGCAGCGTGGATGCGTAACACCACGCCCAACCGATCCTCACAGTTCATCGCTATGGCGGTCAGCGGCGACAATGTTGGGCAAAGCGCGGTCGCCAACGACCTCAGCTCCTACCTCGCAAACACAGTCAGAGTAGAAAGTCCGGTCGACGAGAATCGGATCGAAGACGTCACACTCAACGCAAACGACTCGAAACTCTCCTTTCGGAAGACGGACCGTATCGAGACTTGGGCCGATCTTGTCGACATCGCGTTTGTTTGGCTGGCACACGCCGAGAATGCTGGCAACCATGCAACGCTGTTATCGGGCACTGCGGAGGTAGTCGATTCGCTAACGGGCATCGGTGCCCCATATGAAGTTGTCTTGTCCGTTCAGCCTCCTCAGCTACAAGACGAAGAGGATGGCGACGAACTCCCAAGCACCCCGTTGATCAGCTTCGAAATCGACCCAAACCAAACCCCGGATTCGTTCTCTGTCTACGGGCTAGTCGATGGCGCCCGTGTCGGAAGCTACAACATTTCGCTCAGCCAAACCGACGGACACTGGAATCCTAAAGTAGCCATCCTTTCCGAAAGCGACAGCACCGGTTGAACGCTGCTTCGAGCATGCATCGATCACCAAGGGATCGAGATTCACTTCGAGACTGAGCACCTTTACTCGTACGGCACTCTCGCTCATCGAGCCGGTCGGCCCATCCCCTTCCGAGGCTACGAATGGAGATCTTTCGCCGGCTTCGACACAACGCAAGAAAAGCCGTCCAACAAAGCATCGGAAATGCGACGACTTGTCGGAACCGCTAATGACAATTCGCTGTTTGGTTGGGTGGTTGCGGACTATCCAAAAGGCTGGCTCGTGTGTGACGACGGAGCCAACGAAACAGCTGACTTCGTCAACCTCACCGACGACACGCTTTCGCTCATCGCAGTAAAAGCAGCGAAGAAGGGAGGGACCTCCACCTCAACTGAGGCCCTGCAACTTGTCCAAGCCCAAGCAGCCAAGAACATCTTCTTCATGGAAGATCTTCTACTGCTTCATGCAACTTTGACAAAGCGAAACACAGGGTTAGTGGTATTCAAAGACGGTCAACGCCAAGCCGATGCCCACGAGTTCCTCGCTGCACTCCGCGACCTAAAGCCAGCGAGCATTCATCATCGAGCGATCATCGTGCAGCCGCAACTTTGTCAAAGCGAAGTCCAAAAAGCACACAACGCTATGGACCGCAACTCAAGGAACAACAAGGTTCTCAGCATGATGCGAATCGACGAAATGCTTCGCTCACTCGACTCCCGATGCGCTCAACTCGGTTTTCAAATGACAGTGATTGGTGCGGCGTGAACTGACCGGCAGCTGCTCCGTTGCGATCGAAGCAGCTGCCGACTACGTATGTCGAGACCTTTCAACGAGATCGGTTCCAAACGGGCTGAGGCAGGGCAGGCATTGCTAGTTCGTGGTGAAGACTGCACAGATTGAAATGGGTCGATGTTGGTCTGATGGCAACGAGTTCTCAGCCAACAGCCACCATTGCTCATCGACACGACGCGAGAGATCACTCAATGATCTCCGCTATGCCTCCGGCCAAAATCAGCTTGCAATTTGCCTGCACGGCGACACCCCTCCGCTGTCATCAATTCGCTAGTCGCGGAAACTTGGCGACCACAAACTATGCGCGCTGAGTGATTGGGCGCACGTGGACGAGCCCATCGATACCGACGTCAATGACTTGAGCGACCGTAATGGCCGAGCCGGAACCGACCACAATCAAGCGTCCCGGGACAACGACAGATGGATCCACGGCTTGGTCAACGTACGACCAAGGAAGCCCGGTCTCGTCCTCGGTGTTGAGGTCTACAAACAAGTCAATTTTCATGGTTCCTGTCGAAAGGCTGGATTGGCGACAACTAACTTGCGCAGCACCAATCAGGCGTGCGATCAACGCCTATAGCAACCTTACTAATCCGTGATGAACCGCTCCCGAAAATCACGGACGAACCCACTGAGCCCGGCTCGTTCCAAGGCGACCAGCGTGTCGTTGACGGTCATCTTCGGTCGGCGCTTCTCCCCCGCCATTCGCGTCACAGTACGAAGCACCTGGTCGGGTGATTCCGAAAGTTCCTCACAGAGATACATGTCGGGATCAACCACACCAACCGATTTCTCCAACATGAAATCAGCCGCAAAATGCTTGAGGTTCCACGTCAACAGAACCGTCGCCTTTCCCGATATCGCTGCCGCCATATGTTTCCGATCATCCACGTCAGTACTCGGCATGTCAACGACGTTGGCAACGTACAACGCCGTAGGGATTTCACCATCCGCAAAGAAATCTCGAATCGTGGCAACGATCGACGATGCCGAGTCCGCGGTGCGTTGATCCTCACGCACGATGACGCGCTCCCACTCCGCCAGAAGATCGTCGGACCACACGATCCGATGAAACCCGTCTTCGTCAAGCCCGAGTAGTAGGTCCATGATCGAAAACGGAAAGAGCACGTTCGTATCTGCGAATACTCGATGCATGTTGGTCAGTACGGAAGATCGTTCTCTTCCACAATCTCCATGATTCGCTGGCGCCCGGCACGCTTCCTCGCACGTTGCTCTTGGAACCCGATCACGTCACTCAACAACACCTTTCGATGCCGGCTCTGCGGTAAGAGTTGTGACGGAATCGAACCATCATCAAGCAACCGAACAACGAACGGCCGCGACAAGCCAAGAAGGTCCGCGGCCTCAGCCGGAGTGAGCGCCACCTCTGATGACATGACCGTGACTGCGTGCCCTTCAGCAAGTTCTTCCGCTGAAGCTTGGAGCACCTTCAACAGCGACGCACTCAACGGAACAACCGTTCCATCAGGAAACCGAATCGACGCCGGCCCGCTCCCACCCGCAAGCCCAGCATCGGAAATCCTCGCTGCGGTCAGACGATCCTCAGCCTCTGGATCGATACGTACTGCTTTGCTCAAAACGCTCGACTTCGACATGATGACTCCTTATCCGCAACAACTGTAACTCCTGACAACCCAACCGTCAACCGGCATTGCTGCGACTTCCACCCTTTGCATACCACCACGCGTATCCTCGAACCACCATCAACAGTGAGACGATTGCGCTGTGGCCGCGCCGTTTCCGATTCCTGCGTTCGCAACGCTTTATCGGACCCGCCCCCCCCCCCACACC
>JANLRI010000174.1:0-3878 GCA_031361565.1 Betaproteobacteria bacterium
CACACCTTATCTTGGCTCTTTGGCCGTCAAGAACGGCAAGATCGTGGCCGTCGACAAGGATATTGGCCCGACTCAAGCCACGCAGCAGATCGACGCTCAGGGCTTGAGCCTCATGCCCGGCATTATCGACAGCCACACTCATTACGATGCTCAAATCACCTGGGATGCCTATTTGGCGCAATCGACGCAAATGGGCGTCACTACAGCCTTGATCGGCAACTGCGGTTTTACGATTGCGCCCTGCCTTCCTAAAAATCGCGACTTGGTGATGAAGAACCTGACCCAGGTTGAAGGCATGTCCTTAGCCAGTCTGCAGGCCGGGATTGATTGGGACTTTGAGAGCTTTCCACAGTATCTAGATTTAATCGATAAGAAGGGCTGCGCGCTGAACCTGGCTGCTTTCGTGGGCCACTCCACATTGCGCACCCATGTCATGGGGAGCGCGGCTTCAGATCGGGCCGCTACCGCTGGCGAAATTGCCGAAATGCGCAAGATGCTCGAAGAGGCTCTACAAGCTGGCGCGATCGGATTCGCGACCACGACCAGCACCTCGCATAGTGCCTTCGATGGTCGCCCGATGCCATCTCGCTTAGCGCAACAAGACGAAATGGATGCGTTCTTGGATGCGATGAAATCCAAGCAGTTGGGTAGCTTCATGTTGACCAAGGGCCCTGCCTCGCCCACACCGAAACTCATGGAATGGGCCGAGCGTTGTGGTCGCCCTTTTTTAGTGGCTGCCCTGTTGCACTCAAGCATGCAGCCGCAAGGCGTTTTTGACGACCTGGACACGATCGCTCAGGGCGCCGCCAAAGGCCTGCGCGTGAAAGGTGCTGTGGCCACCACCCCGCTCAGCTTCGACTTTACTTTCGACACCCCCTACCCGCTCGAGCCTTTGCAAGGTTGGAAACCTTATTTTGGCGCCAAGGGTGAAACCTTGAAAGCAGCGCTGCGCAGCACCAGTCTGCGCGATCAAATTCGGGCCGAGTTAGCCAAACCTGCGCGCCGCCTATTCTCCGGCGATTGGTCCCTGGTCCATGTGCTCGAAACCAAACTACCTCAGTATCAACGCTTCGAGCACCAAAGCATCGCCAGCATGGCGCAGGCGCTCGGCAAGGATCCTTTGGACGCCATGTTTGATTTGGCCCTCGAGGAAGATCTTGCCACCTTGTTCTCGGTCGTCTCCCTCAATAACGATGAGGAAGCCGTCACCCGCTTGCTTTGCCATGACCATAGCTTGATCTCGCTTTCCGATGCGGGAGCTCATTTATCGTTCTTGGACGAGTCAGGTTTTGGTTTGCATCTTTTAGGTTATTGGGCACGCGACAAGCACATTATGAGCACCGAGCAGGCGGTGCATCGCTTAACCCAAGCACAGGCCATGTTCTTTGGCATTCCCAACCGAGGTCTACTCAAAGAAGGCTTCCACGCTGATCTTTTGCTGTTGGACCTAAATACAGTCGGACGCAGTAATAAGCGACGCCTCAACGACCTACCTGCTGAGGCCACTCGAGTCGCCACGAACGCCGTGGGCGTGCATGGCGTGTGGGTGAACGGACAGCGAGTGGTCGATGAAAGTGGTCCATTGAATTCGGCAAAACCAGGCAAACTCTTGCGCGAATTTGCACCAGCTTAGACTTACATTTTACTTTTTCATCGTCGCTAAAAAACCTTCTACGGCGCGGTCATGCTCATCGGTGTGGTGAGCAATCGCCTGGAGCGCTGCCGATAACTCCAAAACCTCCGCCAAGCGTGCATGCTGCGCCGTGCGCAACAACTTCTTGGTCATGCGCAGCGCCGGGCCAGGGTTTTGCGCGATGCGAGTCGCCAAGGCCATGGCCTCACTCATCAGTTGATCGGCAGGTACAACAGCGTTTACCAAGCCCATTTGTAAGGCCTGAGTTGCGTTAATCATGTCGCCCGTGAAGCTTAACTCGGCCGCCTTGGCATAACCAATAATTCTTTGCAATAGCCAGGCTCCACCATCACCTGGAATGATGCCGAGCTTAGTAAAGCTCTCGGCAAACTTGGCATGTTCAGACGCAATCCGCATATCGCACATACATGCCAGGTCGCACCCCGCGCCAATGGCCGCACCATTGACGGCGGCAATCGTCGGAATATCGAGATCAACCAGGCTCAAGGGGATCTTTTGAATCCCATTACGGTAGCCGTTGCGAATTTCAAAAGGTGAACCCGAAGCGATCCCTTTCTTGTCCCGCATGTCCTTGACATTTCCGCCTGCCGAGAAAGCGCTACCGGCGCCGGTTAAGATCACCACCTTAACACTGGCATCACGCTTGAGAGCTTCGGCGGCATCACTGAGCTCATCCCATTGCGCTTGATTGGAAAGCGCATTGCGCTCGGCGGGACTGTTCATCGTTAAAGTCACAATATCGCCGCTGCGCTCATGGATTAAAAATGCTGGGGTAGTGCTCAAAACAGTTCTCCTAGGAATTTAATTTGAATCATAATGCGTTAGCAATACCCGAATGGTAGGCGGATGCCAAATTTACTTAATATTTTGAGGTTGGGCCATGACGCACTGGGTAGAGCTTTGCGAATCTTGGATATCCCGCACACTTTTTTCATACTTCACTATTCGCTAGTTGAGTAGGACTGCTGCATGCCAATCCTACCTTCGCACAAGACCAATATCGAATATTTGGAGCATTGTAGGATTGTCGCGGCTGACGAGCGCTAAGTCTATGTCCGAAAGAAGGAAGCGCTCGATCAGCATTTTTCCATCCCCTACGGAAATACAGCCTTACTTTTGCTCGGACCTGGCACCTCGCTCACTCAGCAAGCAGCCCGACTGGCTGCCTCTCAGGGTATGGTGATTGCATTCACGGCAGGTGGAGCCACCCCAATTTATTTGGCGGCGCAAAACGAATATCGTGAACCGCTTCACATGCAAAATTGGTACGCAATGTGGTCCAAAGAACAATCGAGGCTGGAAGCAGCAAAGGTCTTCCAAAGAATTCGAGTTTCCAATATTCGAAACTCATGGCGGGATATCGAAGGCATTCCAGAGGTTAACGAAGGCATTCTTGCGATTTTTGAAAACAGGGCGGCGCTTGCTCAGGACACGGCGCAACTCCTAAGCTCTGAGGCCGATCTAGCGAAACGACTCTACGGACAACTCGCCGCGCATTTCGAACGCCCTTTCAAAAGGACGCCAAAGGCCAAAGATATCACCAACTCCTTACTGGATAACGGCAACTACCTGGCCTATGGCCTTGGTGCCGCTGCACTTTGGATCATGGGCATTCCACATAGCTTCCCCTTGATGCATGGGAAAACACGGCGAGGAGCTTTGGTTTTTGATGTCGCCGATCTCGTCAAGGACGCCGCTGTTATGCCCAATGCCTTTGTAAGCGCCTCGCTGGACGAGACTGATTCGCAGTTTCGAAAGCGATGTCTTAGTTCGCTCGATTCCTTACAAGCACTGCGAACCATGTGCCAAGCGATTCAAGAAGTTTCGCTGATTCGAGGCAGCGTTTGATTGTTATCCTTGTCAACGAAAGCGAGGGCAAGGCCTGGCTACGCACGCGCCGGATATTGTCAAAATATCTTCCTCAGATTGGATCAAGATCTTGGGCTGGCCACATTTCCACTGAGGGCTTGGACGATCTGCACATCGCCCTAAAAAAGGCAGCATCAAAATCGGGAAGCGTTTCCTGCCATCGAGTAACGGGGCGAAATCAGCTAGAACTTCAATGGATCGCTGGAAGTCGGCGACATTTTGACGAGGTTGGGCGCTACAGCTTTAGAGCAGAGACTTCAAAGCCAACATTTGATACACCGCTGTCCCCGGGTCGTCGCATGCTCCATCTTGTCGTTCAATTGGCCGCGCTATTGCACGATATTGGCAAGGCTAC
>JANLRI010000087.1:0-4616 GCA_031361565.1 Betaproteobacteria bacterium
GGTGGTGGTGGTGGTGGTGCCGGAGCCAGTAGCGGAGACGGTGGCGGCGGCACGGGTGCTGGAGGTGCACTCGGGCAATTCCGCAAGGCTCTGGTGGTGGTCAACCTACCAGACGGCACTGAACTGGGGCGCGCCCTGACTGGAGAAACTGATGGCATGGTGACTATTTGTGCCGGCGATGGTTATGCTGGCAGCTTGTCCGTCGAGATACAGGGTCAACAAGACGCAGTATTTTTTGAAGAGGGCAAGAATGTGGCTGTGCCCTTCCCTCCGGGATCACTGGTTAGGGCATTGGTTCCCAAAATTACTAAAAATATCGGCGTCACGCCCTTCACTGAAGCGGCCTATCAACTTGCGTTGTCGTGTGTGGCTGGCACAAGTCCCTCGGTGGTCTGCAGTGCAGTCGCGGCCGTAAACACGGCGCCTGCCGAGAAATCGGTTCAACGTTCATTGAAAGCTACAGCGGCTCCTCTCCCAAGTGTTGCTGCAATCACTGCCGCCAACAACAGGGTGCTTGACATCTTGAACCAGCAGTTTCAAAGCTCCCTCCAGGTTGACGATCTAATTCGTCTGCCTTTTATCGTCGGCGATAAAACCTCTAAAGGCGACCTGACACTCACTCAGCGTGGCAAATACGGACTGATTAATATCGCTTTCTCCAAACAGGCTGCGATGTTCAACACCAATGAACAGGCCCCAACGCTGCTAGCGACCGAGCAACTAGCTAAGGATTTGCTGGACGGCAATCTGGATGGCTTGCGCTCTGGTAATGCGATCGCGAGCGCCGACAAGAGAACCTACGATCCGGCAACGATTACCACCGAATTGAACTCTGCACTTGCTCAGCAAACTACACGCTACGGCAATAGCGCAGCGGTAGCCGTGCTCCCGTCTTTAGTGGCCTATGCAAGCGTCCGGTACGACAGCTATTATTTCGATGCGCGTGTGGTTCCAAACGGAACAGCTTCTACAATCGCCGTCGCGACCGAATCAGGCATTCCGAGTCAAAGTGGCATCTCGCGCACGCCGGGCGAGGAGACCCCCTATGTTGTTCCCCAGGCCGACCAGCGGGCCTTCATGGTTTACGGCAATATGGGCAGTGGCGCTTTATTCATCAAGACCGACTCAAACGACTCCACCTCCACGATTCAGGCGGTGGGTGATAACTCAAACGGCGAACTTGGCACCGGGGATAGGAAAGGGTCGTCAGGATTGGCTCCAAAAATCGTTCTGCCTGGCATTTTGACTCATGTCGCAGGGGGAATGGCGCACACCGTCGCCCGATTCGCGGACGGCACGATCTACGCCTGGGGCGACAACTCTTACGCCCAGCTTGGCCAGGGCTTTATTACAGGGCTTGATCGCTCGCTTGCCCCATTAAAAGTTCCGCTTCCAGTGGGTGCTACTTCGGTCGCTGCATCCAATGTGGCGAGCCACGCGCTATTGGAAGACGGCCGGGTCTTCTCCTGGGGCTCAAGCTGGGATTTTGGGACGCTAGGTGATGGTAGCGATAGTGGACAAAGACTCAACCCAGCGCCCGTGGTGACTGCTCAGGGGGTGCTTACGGGTGTCGTGCAAATCGCGGCCCGCGACAATGACGCAGTAGCCGTCACCTCTGACGGGTCGATCTACACTTGGGGTTCATTCCCCAACACAAAGGTTCTCACGGGGGACGTCTCCAACACCGTCGGTGGACTTACGCTCGCCACCAAGATGCAAGGTCTTCCTGCCAATATAGCTCCTCGCAAAGTCTTGACCGAACAGGGGCTCTATGCAGCTCTCTACGTTGATGGTTCTGTGTACGCCTGGGGCGTGCATTTCGATATCACGGCACAAGGCGTTTTGTATGACACTCAACCTCAAAGAGTGCTCAACCTTCCGCCGTTGCGTGACATTCTTCCTGGTGGTTTTATTGGCTACGGTTCTCGCCCCTTTGATCGCAACACCGCCATTGGAGTGGACTATGACGGTAAGTTCTGGAAAATACGTGGTCGGGTGGCCGAGCGTTTTGACCCCAGTCTTCCAACGCGGCAACGCAGACCCTTACACGTCCAGGCTTTCACTGATGCGGATCGCGCAGATCCCTTACTTTGCGCCTCCTGCCACACGGTGCTCGGTAAAACACTTCCGCCCAGCCCGCCGAAAACCGGCACCGCATGCGGCCCGATTCCAACCCACATCCAAGATCTGCTCACCTCGGAGAGTGTGTGCGAATCTTGCCATAATGGAACTCCCTTGCTCGGCCGCAACAATCGCATCCTGCCACTCCTAAACTGTGTGCCACCGACCCTGCCGACGCCGCCGACACGGAGCGAGGCGACCGGGTTTTCGACCCAGTGCCAATTGCCGCCAACAAATCATGTGACCATCAGCTCGGGGACGTTTTGTGCAAGTTGTCACAATAGCGTGATTCAGAAGCCCCTGAATTGCGTGGTGACTCCTGCTACCACTGCGAAGGCCCTTAGCACGAGCGCAATCATCTCTTCGATCAGCGACAATGCCACGGGAAGTCTAATCAGTGTCGGAGGTATAACGACCACGAGCTCGCCTCGCCTGAACGGAACCATCAGTGCGTCGCTTGCAAATAGCGAGAGCGTAGAAGTCTTGCGCAACGGTGTTCGAGTTGGTAACTCCAATGTGACGGGTCAGAGCTGGGTATTCATCGACTCGACCCCGGTCTCCAATAGTTATATTTATACGAGCCGGGTCATTTCTTTGAGTGCGATTGGCCCAATGAGTGCGCCATACCTGATCCAAGTCGAGAACGGCGTGCCTGGCCAGATTGCGACCATCGCCTCCGTGACTGACGACGCAGGTACCATTACTGGGAACGTGGCAAATGGCGGTTCGACCGACGATGCGACCCCGCGGCTTAGTGGTTCGCTCTCGCAGGTCCTCAAGACTGGCCAGAGCCTGCAAATCCTTCGTAACGGCTCTCCAGTGGGATCCGCCTCTGTTAGCTCACAGTCCTGGGCATTCACCGACACATTAGGCTCGCCCGGACTGGTGTCATACACAGCTCGTGTGCTGAGTTCCTCCAGTATTCCTGGAAGCTCAAGTGCAAGCTATAGCATTAACTATGTAGGCTCGACGGCACCAAGTTCGATTATTTCGTCAGCGCTCGATGATGTCGGAAGTGTCACGGGTTCGCTTTCAAGTGGAAGTGTCACCGATGACAACACACCTTTACTCATCGGCACCATTTCGTCGCCAATTAATGCTCAAAGCAGGGTGCGGATTATTCGCAATGGCGCGGAGATCGGTCGTGCTGCCATAAGCGGAACGAACTGGACGTTCCAGGAGGCGAGCTTGGCGGACGGAGCGTATGTTTATCAGGCTGAGGTACTGACGGATGTCGGAACTTTTGGGTTGATCAGTCCGTCTTTTAATTTGACGATTGCTGCCGCTGGGCCTGCTCAGTCAGTTTCCATTTCTCTCGTGGGCGGAACCTCTGCCAATGGCACGATCAGTACCACGACTCCCCTGGTGCAAGGAAATGTTTCCGCAACCCTGCCCAGTGGATCGAGAATCGAGATCTTCAGAAACTCGAGCCTGATAGGGTCGGCTACGCCTTCGGGCACCACCTGGTCCTTCAATGATGGCGGCCTGACCAATGGGCAAATCTATGATTACAGCGCGCGCATTGTCTCGGTCGCTGGTGTGGCCGGCGCGACCAGCGCAGCGTTCCGTGTTTCGGTGAACACGGGCTCTGGCCCTTCCGTGGGCATCAACAGTGTGGGCGGGGCGGGCAATGGGGGCGTAATTTCCGTCAGCAATCCGACAGTGGTGGGAACCCTCTCGGTCACGCTCACTGCGGGCGAGTCAGTACGCGTTTTCAGAAACAGTGTTCAGATCGGCAGCGCGAGTCTGTCGGGAACGTCGTGGTCCTTTGCGGATAGTGGGCTGGTCGGTGGGCAGACCTATGTCTACAAGGCTCAGATCTTCAGCTCGTCCGGCGTCGCGCAGAACTCGACTGGAAACTTTTCTGTAAGTATGGTGACCGCGGGTTCACAGGCCATTGCCATAACCAGTGTCGGCGGCCAAACCACCAACGGTGGTACCACCACGGCCCTCAGTCCAACTGTGCTCGGCACTCTCTCCAGCGCACCCCAAAGTGGTGAGTCGATCCTGGTTTTCCGGCGCTCGGGAACGGGTTCTGAATCTCAGATTGGAACTTTGTCCTCTGTGTCGGGGACGACTTGGAGCTTCAACGACGGACCCCTGTCAAATGGTTTTTATACCTATAGGGCGCAAGTATTCTCTCTGTCCGGATTGGCTGGAAGTCAAGCGAGCTTCACGGTGACGATCAATTACTCTGAAACCAGGAGTGGCTCGATCACTTCTATTGCAGGAAAGACGGTGAGCGGTTCCTTCAGTAATGTGATCAACCCCCTGGTGCTTGGCACTCGCCCTACCGGGGCCACAGTTCAGGTTTGCCGATCACCTTCACTGGCTTGTCGTACGCTCACCGATCCAACCAATACGCTCAATACGTGGTCTTACTCCGAAACTACTTCCTTGGTGAGTGGCACTGCGTACACCTATTCAGTGCAAGTGATCGCGGCGGGGGGTCAAGTTGGCCCCACAAGCAATTTCATCATTAATATCGATACCGT